>NZ_ANBF01000185.1 GCF_000341025.1 Nocardiopsis salina YIM 90010
TCGGACGAACTCTCCGAGGCGTTGTCCGAGGTGCCTTCGGAGGCGTTCTCGGACGAGCTGCCCGAGCCCTGCTCCGAGGCGGTCTCGGTCGAACTGTCCGTGGAACCCGTGCTCTCGGCCGGGGTCGGCGCGGGCCGCTGCTCCGCGGGCGCGGCGTCCGCGGCCGGTTCGGGGTCCGGGTTCCCGGAGCCGGATCCGGACCCACCGCCTCGGTTCGGGCGCTGCGACTCCGAACCCTCTGCCGCAGTCGGGACCTGCGGGCGGGGCGCACCCCCCTCGTTGTCCCCAGCACCGGCCCCGTTGCCCGGGCCACCGGACTCCCCGCCCCCGACAAGGGTGCTGGGGTCGGGCAGGTCATCCGGTGAGAAGCCACCGTCCGGCGCCTCGATCGACTGCGCATCGTCGGCGGTGGGTGTCTGTCCGGAATCGGGAACCCCGGCCGGTGTGCCACCCGAGGACGAACCGGACCCGGACCCTCCGTCGGCACCATCGGCACCGTCGCCGCCGGCCGCGGGGCCCGAGCCCATCCCGTCGAGCATGGACGCCCCGCGCCAGGCCATGAGCGGCACACCCACGACCGCACCGACACCGGTCGCGGTCAGGGCCGCACCGCCGACGACGCCGACGGTGTTGAGCACTGCGGTGGTGATGACGTACCCGGGCCGGTCGTCCCACTCCGTCCAGGGCACGACCGAGTGCGCGAGCTCCTTCCAGCTCTCCCCCATCGAGTCGAAGCCGGCCCACCCGAAGCTGTCGCTCTCCCGGTCGTAGAGCCCCGCGAGACCGGCCAGCTCCTTGATGTTGTCGCCGTGGTACTCGGTGAGCGCATCGCCCCAGGAGGCGTTGAGCCAGCCCTCGGAGCTGTGCGCCCCCACCGCACCGCCCACACCCTCGACGAACCCGACCCCGTGGTCCCAGACGGCAGCACCTGTGTCGACGAGCCAGTTGTAGTCGGTGTCGGCGCTGTTCAGCCCCCACTCCTCGGCCATGTCCTCGACCGAGCCTTCGTAGCCGTGGTAGAAGACGTCCTCGTCCAGGGCACCGTCGTCGGCGTCCGAGGGCATCGATTCGAAGCGCGTCCGCCCCGGGATCCCGCGGCTGATCGCGTCGGCGCAGGCCACCTCCGCGTCGGCGTACTCCTGGAGGAGCCCGTGCGCGCGTTCGATGAGCCGCTCGTTCTCCTTGACCTCGTCGCTCTTGACGAGACCGAGCCACTCACCCTTCTGCCAGTCCTCGTCCTCCTTGATGCGCTCGCGGAAGTCGCTGACGTCGTCGTAGAGGGTCTGGAACCGGCGCTGAATACTCTGCAGCTCACCGGCGAAGGTCTCCAGCGCCGTGGCGGCCCGGTCGGTGCCGGTCTGCACCTCGTCGCCGTCCTCGGCCACCGGGTCGAGGGCTGCGTAGAGCTCCTCCTGGTGATCGGGGGCCTTGTAGGCGTTGGTCAACCCGCCCCAGGCCGACTTGATGTCGTACCCGGTCTCGCTGACCGTGTCCCCGTACGTGCGCAGATCACCGGCGAGGGACTCGATGTTCTCCGGTTCCCCCTGGGGCATCAGCGACAGGATGCCCGTGGCAGAGACGACGTCGTCGCCGTCGGTGACGCTCTGGGTCTGCTCGTAGAAGGATTCGCGTTCGCGGTATTCGGTGGGACGGCCGCCGGGGGGCTCGGTCACGGTGGGGGCTCCGGGGGTCGGGCCGTGCGTGCGGGGTACACGCGCGGCCGGGGACAACAGGGCTACCTGTGAGTTATACCGATTCGCCCGTTACAGCGTGTATGCGGGGTTTTCCGTACCCGGTTCCCGTCACAGCCCTCACCAGCGCCGACGCACCCGGGGCCCGCACGAGCCCCTCACGCTCAGCTTTTCCGTGAGTCAGATCACAAGTGGAACCGAAAGAGCGCATGACCCGACCTCACGCGGCGTGACCGAGCAGAACCGCTGCGACCTGCGGCGGAACGCACAGAGGGCCCCGCCTCCACAACGGAGACGGGGCCGTCAGGGAGATGGCCACTCGTGGACAGGGGATCGATCGAACCGTTGCGCCCGAACATGCATCCGCCCGGCCGTGCGCAGATCTGATCCGCACCGCGCGTTGCGGCGCGGTACCTCCGGACCTGGGACAGATGTGTCCCGGGGCGGTTCACAGCTCCGGGGCGAGCCCCCAGGCCCGGGAGGCGAAGGCCCAGCAGGCCCGACCCACGACCGGGTTCACGCTCAGCTTCCCGGGACCGCCCAGGCCGCCGTGGCCGGCACCGGGCACGCCTTCCACACCCCCGGCGACGACCGGCTCGCCCTTGAGCCCGCCACGGGGCCCGTAGAACTGCCCGCCGAGCGCCTCGGGGTCGACGGCGGCGCGCACCACCGGGAGTGCGCCGCCGTCCTGGCCCTGCGCGAGGGGGTACTGCAACAGCTCCGCGGGGGTGGGCTCACGTTCGGGCGCGGCCTCGCCCAAGGGCTCTGAGCGCACCGCCAGGGAGTAACCGGGGTGGGCGACCAGGCTGCGCACCGGCGACCCCGCGGCGGTCAGGCGGCGGTGCAGCTCGAACGCGGCCGCCTGCATCACGAGCTTCGACTGCGCGTAGGCCAGCCAGGGGTTGTAACCGCGCTCCAGGTTCAGGTCGTCGGGGGTCGTGCGGGTCAACTTGGCCGCCATCGACCCGACCCACACCACACGCGCCGAGTCGCCGGACTTCTCCAGCTGGGGCAGCACCTCGCGGGTGAGGAGCACGTGCCCGAGCGCGTTCGTGGCGAGGGTCAGCTCGTACCCGTCGACGCTGACCTGGCGTTCCTTCGGGGAGATGAGGAGCCCTGCGTTGTTGACCAGGGCGTCCAGGCGGGGCAGGGCACGCAGTTCGGCGGCGGCAGCGCGCACCGAGTCCCCGGAGGAGGTGTCCACCTGCACCGTGCGCACGTTCGCGCCCGGAACCGCAGAGCGAACAGCGTCCGCGGCCTGTTCACCCTTGTCGAGCCCCCGGCACATGAGCACGGTGTCGGCGCCGGCCTCGGCCAGGCGCAGCGCCGTCCACAGGCCCACGCCCGAGCTGCCTCCCGTGATCGCGACCGTTCTGCCCTCTACTGCGGGCGGGTTGCGGTGGTCCCACGTCACCGTGATCCCCACTTCCTGTGTTCGCGTCTCACGTCGTCCTCCGGGCCGTCCTCCCCGTGCCCGCGGGCTTTACGCGTTCCGGCGGCCGCGCAGGAGCAGGAGGAAGAGCACACTCGTGGCGACGGTGGTGGCCACGGCCATCGGCGCGAACGCCAACTGGAACGCGCCCGGGTCGTCGGGCAGCTTCTGCAGCACGGCACCCGCGGCGACGGTGCAGACCACGGCGGTGGTGAAGCCGCTCATGTTGACCAGGCCCGAGGCGACGCCGGTGCGGCTGGCAGGGATGCCGTCGCGCGCGAAGTCGAAGGAGATCGTGGGCGCGAGGGTCTGGCCGACGGCGCTGGCGCCCATGACGGCCAGGCCGAGCCAGGTGGGGACCTCGCCGGTGGGCCACAGGACCATGAGCAGCCAGCCCACGGTCAGGGTGCTGCCCAGGGTCAGGGCCAGGCCGATGCGCACGTTGGGGCTGCGTCCGATCACGGCCCCGACGATGGGGGCCATCCACAGGGGTCCGGCGGCGACGGCCGTGAGGGTGAAGGCGGCGGTGCCCTCCTGCAGCCCGAGGCCGTCGACGAGGAAGGGGTAACCCCACAGCACCATGAGCATGGTGAAGGGCGCCATGATCGCGGCGTGGTGGGCCATGCCGACGCGGGGGCCATGCGCGGCGAGGGCCTCCTTGAGGGCGGCCCACACGGGGATGGGGTCGGCGACGGTGGAACGCCCTGCGGCGCCCGCGGGACGGTCACGCACGACGACGATCACGAGCAGGGCCATGGCGGCGGTCAGCAGCGTGACGCTCATGAAAGCTGTGGTCCAGCCGAACCCGTCCAGGGCCCAGGCCAGGGGTGCGGCGCTGGCGACCTGCCCGGCGCCGCCGACCACACCGGTGAGTCCGCTGACGAGGGCGTAGCGGGCGCGCGGGAACCACAGTGCGGCGAGCCGGATGACGTTGAGGAACACCAGGGCGTCACCGAGCCCGATGAGGAACCGTCCGGCGATGGCGACCTCGGCGTTGGGGGCGAGCGCGAAGAGCCCGGAGCCGAGCATCATCGCGCCGATGCCGATGGCAAGCGTGTACCGGGGGCCCAGACGGTCGGCGAGCAGGCCCGCGGGGATCTGGAAGAGGACGTAGATGAGGAGCTGCAGCATCGGCAGCATCGACAGCAGGGCGGGCCCGACGTCGAAGCGCTCCTGTGCTTCCAGGGCGGCCACGCCCAGACCGTTGCGGTGGAGCATGGCGAGGAAGTAACCGCCGACGGCGACCCCCCAGACGATCCACGCGCGGGCGCCGCCCGTGGGTTCGGTCGTCACCGCTCCTCCTCCACGGGAAATCCTGTCGTCGGATGTCTGTGTCTGTGTCACGTGGCCGCTTCTCTCCTCGTATCGATCCTTCTGGCAGTGTCCTCCACGCGCGCGTGCGCGAGGGGAAGCGGGGGTGAGGCAGTGGCCATCGGCCGCAGGATTGCCCGCGACCGTGCGGGTCCGGGGAGGGGCAACGAGGTGTCCCGAGTCGGTCAAGCACCCTCTCACCAGCGCAAAGTCACGGTACGCGACAAAATCGGGACACCGGGTGCGATAACCGGGTGACACTCGCGACAGGACCCCCGGGGCGAGCCCGTTTTTATCCCGCACTCATCTTTCGTACAGGCGTGTGACACAACGGCATTGCGCTGCCCAAACACCCAATGACACAGATGAGATCGGATCGTTGCAAGTGACATGGGTCACATTGAGAAGTCTCGACTCCGGGCGGTCAGTTACTGCTAGCATCCGGAGCGCAAAGCATAACTGCGAGGTAACGACACCGTTCGAACCTCACCAAGCTTTGCGGAGCGGATCCGTCGGCCACCAGCACGGCGGGGGCGCTCGAACCGCGGTGACGTGGCCGCAACACAACACAACGGAGCCCCACGGGGCGCCGGCCACACAGGTCCCTGCCGCGGTACCCGAGAAACCCTGGAGTCCACCTTGAGTCACTGGCGTCTGAACAACCCCCGGTCCACCCGGGCGAAGTCGGCACTCGCCAGCCGGGTCAAGCACAAGCCCCGCCACGCCTTCTGCGCTGAGCGGGCCATCACGGCCCTCCTGGGGCAGCTCGCCCCCACCGCCGCCCGTCGGCTCGACTGGTCCGGCAGCTCCGAGATGACGGTCATGACCGTGCGCGACGACATCAACGTCTGGTGCCGCGACGGGCAGTTCTTCTGGAACGACCTCGGACAGACCTTCTGCCACCCCGCCAGTGACCCCGCCGGCGCCGCAGCGCTGCTGGACCCTTTCGCCGGGACTCTCCAGCCCTCCCCGTACCGCATCCCCCACACCGTCGCCGCACCCCGGCGCACCATGGTCCCCGCCTGACGCGCACCACGCGCCCACGTGCTCCGCAGGGCGTGTGAGGATCACCGCGCCGTCCGGGCCGCCCGAGGCGGCGCTTCTGCCTCCCCTCCTCTGCGAGACTGATGCCAGACGGGACACCTGTGCCCGCACACCCGTGCGCACGCGCGTGTCCCGCCCTCTGACGTGCACCGCGACCAGTGAGGAGACTGGGGAGCATGATCCTGATCGTCGTGAAGTACCGGGTCAAGCCCGAGGCCAAGGACACCTTCCTGGACGCCGTCGCCGACTTCACCGCCGCGACCCGCGCCGAGCCCGGCAACCTGTGGTTCGAGTGGTCCCGCAGCGTCGAGCGCGACGACGAGTTCGTCCTGACCGAGGCCTTCAAGGACGGCGCGGGTGAGGCCCACGTCAACAGCGACCACTTCCGTGCCGGCCTCGAGGCCATGAGGCCGCTCCTGGCCGAGACGCCGCTCATCGTCAGCCGCCAGGTCGAGGGCGAGGGCTGGGACCGTATGGGCGAGCTGCAGATCGACTAGGGCCTGCCTGGTGAACGCCCGGCCACCGGTCACCTGCCACCCAACAGGCCCTGTCGGCTAACCTTCCGGGTGTTTCCCGGGGGCGCTCGCGCCCCCGGGCACCGGATCCCCGCCCCGGGTCCGGCGTCGCACCAGTGAGGAAGGGCAGACGATGGACCCCTACGTGGCCCACGAGGACCGCTACGAGACCACCGAGTACCGGCGCAGCGGGAAGAGCGGGCTGCACCTGCCGCGCGTCTCCCTCGGGCTGTGGCAGAACTTCGGCGGCGACCGCTCCATCGAGAGCCAGCGCACGATCCTGCGCCGCGCCTTCGACCTCGGGGTGTTCCACTTCGACCTCGCCAACAACTACGGCCCGCCCCCGGGCAGTGCCGAGGAGAACTTCGGCCGCATCCTCGCCGAGGACTTCGCCCGCTACCGCGAGGAAATGGTCATCACGACCAAGGCCGGCTACGTCATGGGCAAGGGGCCGCACCTGAACGGCGGCTCACGCAAGTACCTGCTCTCCTCTCTCGACAACTCCCTGCGGCGCATGGGGCTGGACCACGTCGACATCTTCTACAGCCACCGTCCGGACCCGGACACCCCGCTGGAGGAGACCATGACCGCACTGCACCACGCGGTCACCTCCGGCCGCGCCCTGTACGCCGGGATCTCCTCGTACAGCCCCGCCGCCACCCGCGAGGCCGCGCGCATCATGCGCGAGCTGGGCACCCCCCTGATCGTGCACCAGCCCTCCTACTCCATGCTCAACCGCTGGGTGGAGGACGGCCTGCTCGAGACCGCCGCGGACGAGGGCATGGGCACGGTCGCCTTCTCCCCGCTCGCACAGGGGCTGCTGACCTCCAAGTACCTCGACGGTGTGCCCGCCGACTCCCGCGCCGGCACGGGTCGGCCCAGCTGGCGGGAGAACATGCTCGCTCCCGAGGTACTGGAACGCGTGCGCGGGCTCAACGCCATCGCCGAGGAGCGCGGCCAGACCCTCGCGCAGATGGCGGTCTCGTGGGTCCTGCGCGACCGCGGCGAGCAGACCGTCACCACCGCGCTCGTGGGCGCCTCGAGCGTCGGACAGCTGGAGCAGAACCTCGCCGCCCTGGACGCGCCCGGTTTCACCGACGAGGAGCTGCGCCGCATCGACGAGTACGCCGTCGACTCCGACGTCAACATCTGGGCCTGGGCGACCAACACTCGGCCTTGACCCCGAGGATCTTGCTACTGGAGCAGACTTCAACGCCGATATCGGCTCTGGTAGCAAGATCCTCGAGGGCGTTGGTCGTCACACAGCGGCCCCGGCGGGGGCGCCCCGCCCCGCGGGCAGCCGCTACGGTGGGGCCGGACACGCCACAGCTCCGACCCCCGGGAGCCCGATGTACCCCCTCGACCGCGACGATCCGCGCCGGGTCGGCCCCTACCGCATCGCCGCCGTGATCGGGTCCGGGGCCATGGGGCACGTCTACCTGGGCTTGGACGCGCGGGAGCGCCCGGCCGCCGTCAAGGTCGTCCGCCCCGAGTACGCCTACGATCCGGGGTTCCGCGCGGGGTTCGCCACCGAGCTCGAGCTCGCACGTCGGGTGCACGGCCCGGGTGTACCCCGTGTGCTGGCGGCCGATGCCCGGGCCGAGGAGCCCTGGCTGGCCACGGAGTACGTCCCGGGCCCGTCGTTGCAGGAGCTGGTGGAGACCGCCGGGCCCTTGCCCGCTCCTTCGGCCCTCTTCGCGGCGCGCGCCACCGCCGGAGCGCTCGCGGAGGTGCACGGGCGCGGCCTGGCACACCTGGACCTCAAACCCGCCAACGTCATGGCCGCCCCGTCCGGCCCGCTCCTCATCGACTTCGGCATCGCCCGGGCCGTGGACAGTTCCCACACGGCAGACGGGAACGACGAGACGCACATCATCGGCTCACCGGGCTACATGGCGCCCGAGGCCTCCCGGGGAGAGCGGCCCGGGCCACCCGCCGACGTCTTCGCGCTCGGCGGGATCCTCGTGTGGACACTGACGGGCGCGGGCCCCTTCGGCGACGGCCACCCGTCCTCCGTCCTCTACAGGTCCGAGCACCAGGACCCGGACCTGAGCCGGGTGCCGCAGAAATGGCGCGGCCTTCTCGCCGCCTGTCTCGACAAGGACCCGGAACGGCGGCCCACCTCCGCGGAGGTCCTGCGCACCCTCGGCGGCCCCGTGGACCCCGCACCCGCCCCCTCGGGCTGGTTGGCACCGGCGGGCGCCGCCGCGGCCGAGGCCGTGGGGGACCGTTTCCTGCAGACCCTGCGCACCACCGAACACGGGCGGGCCTCCCCCGGGTTCCGGCGCCGCAACGCCCTGAGCGCGGCGACGGCCGCACTCGCGCTGGCCCTGTTGGCAACCGCTCTGACCGGAACGCACAGCGGACCCTGGCCAACCGACAGCGAGGACGGCGAGACCACCGCCGCGCGGGCGTGCGACCCCGCCGAGGACCTCGCGGACACCTTCACCGAGGACGCGGCCGACCGGCCGACCATCCCCGGAACCGACGAACGGCGCACCCCGACGACCTTCTCCAACGACGGATCGGTCCTGGCCGTGGGCGGGGGCGAGGGCATCGCCCTGTGGGACTGGCGCAACGGCGAGGAGATCGCCCTCATCGACGCCTACGTGGTGGAGGGTTACGCCGAAGCGGTCTTCAGCCCCGACGACTGCCGGATCGGGTACGCCGATTTCGACGGTGTGCACGTGTACTCCCTGGACACGGGCGAGTACGAGGTGTTCTTCGAGGACAACGTCACGTTCGATCTGGACTTCTCCCCCGACGGCTCGTCCCTGGCGGCCGGCGGCGTCATCATGGACGGGGTCCACTCCGTCGACTTCGGCACCGGCGACATCACGACCTACGAGGGCCCCTTCGGCAGCGACGCCGTGGCCTACTCCCCAGGCGGCGACCACCTCGTCGCCGTGGGCGAGGGCGAAGGGCTGTGGATGTGGGACACCGAGACGGGCGAGGTCCTCGCCGAGGCACCCGACGCGGTGGCCGGGGTCGGAACCAACCTCGACGTGCCCAACGACGACGGTGACGTCGTCTACGCCACGGCCGACGGCCCCGTGCACGAGAACCTCCTGGAGGGCGGCGACGCCCTCGCGTACGTGTTCGAGGAAAGGGCGTACCGGGAGGAGGCCTCGGGCCTGCTCCGCGACACCGCCCTCGACCCGGTGCACGACATCGTCCACGCCCACTACCGGTCGGACTCCGACCCCGACGGGGAGATCATGTCCTTCCTGGGGATGTGGGACTTCGAGACGGGTGACGTGCTCACCGACCGCGTCGAGATCGAAAGGGCCTTCGACGACATAACCCCCCACCCCCACGGCGAGGTGCTGGCCGCGAGCGGCCTCACCGATGTCGAGATCCTCCTGCTCGACCCCGAGACCCTCGACGTCCTCGAACGATTCGGCTGACCCACGACCCCGAGGCGCCATGCACCCTCTGCACCCCCACGACCCGCCCCGGGTCGGCCCCTACCAGCTGCACGCCCGCCTGAGCGAAGACACCGGGACCCGCACGTATCTGGCCTCGGCCCCCGGGCGCCCCGTGACCGCGCTCGTGGTCGCACGCCCTTCTCTGGCCGCCGACCCCGGGTCCCGGGCGGCCTTCACCCGGCGGGTCGCGGCCGCACGCGGTGCGCACAGCCCCTGGGTGGCCCCCGTGCTGGACGGCGACACCGACCGTGCCACGCCGTGGGTGGCGGTGGCACGCCCGTCGGGCCCCTCACTGTCGGAGTTCGTGGACGGGTCCGGGGCCCTCCCGGTGCGGGCCCTGCACCCCCTGGCCCTGGCGCTGGCCCAGGGCCTGGCCGACCTGCATTCCTCAGGCAGGACCCACGGGTCGGTCCGGCCCGGAAGGGTGCTGCTCACCGCGCACGCGGCCGTCCTCGCCGACCCGGGTCTGGCGCTTCCCGCCGCGGGGCCGGACGGTCACACGGCCGGAGACGTGTCCGCCGCCCCCGAGGGCGGGGGCGGCCCCGCCGCGGACGTGTTCGCCCTGGCCGCGACGCTGTGTTTCGCGGCCTCCGGGGTCGAAGGGCCCGACGGACTCGAACGCGTGCCCCCCGAACTGCGCGCCCTCGTCGACGCCTGCCTTCTCCAGGGCCCCGACCTGCGCCCCGGCGCACAAGACCTCGTCAGGATGCTCGGCGGTCCCGCTGTGCCCGGCCCGTGGCCCGCCGGTGTCGCCGCGGCCGTCACCCGTTCCGCCGAGGCCGTGGGACGCCTCCTGCCGGGCGAGACAACCGCCGCACCCGCTCGGCGCCGGCGCCGACCGTCCCCGCTGTGGGGCGCGGCGCTGCTCGCCCTGGTCTGCGCGGCCGGGATCACCCTGTGGGCCGTCCCCGGAGCTGGCGATGCGCCCGACCCCGATGCCGACTGCCTCGGTGCCACCGGGTTCGACGCGCCCGCCGAGGGGATCGGGGATCTGGACGCCATGGCCACGGCCTTCTCCCCCGACGGCGATCTGCTCGCCGTCACCAGCAACAACCACGGGCTCACGCTGTGGGACTGGCGGGAGGGCGAGGAGATCGCCCGGCCCGTCTCCGATCTCCACGAGGACGGGAACCCGGTCTTCTCCCCCGTCGGCTGCACACTCGCCGTCCTGACCCCGCAGGAACGCGGCGGGGACCACCCCCTCATCGGCGCCGCCACCGTCGTCGACGTCCCCTCCGGCACCCTCTCCGAGCACGACGGGCCCCAGCGCGACGCCTCCGCCCCCGACACCGGGGTCGGCTCGGTGTCCTTCGCCCCGGACGGGAGCCACATGGCGCTCGGGATGCGCATGGCCCGGAGCCCGCTCGGGGGCGCGGCCTCGATCGGCCTCGTCGACCTCGCCGACGGGGAGGCGACCGCCGCCTGGGGCAGCGCGCTGGTCGAGGACCTGGCCCATCTCGACGACGGCACCCTCCTCGCCCTGGACGCCGAAGGCATCACAGTGTGGGACCCCGAGGAGGAGGAAGCCCTCGTCACCGAACAGGGGTCCGCCTCCACCCACCTCACCCCCGTTCCCGGCGGCGACGAGTTCCTGCACGTGCGCAACGGACGGCTCATCCGGTGGAACCTGGAGGAGCGCACCGAGGTGGCCTCCGTGGCCCTGGAAGAGTTCCTGGCCGCCGACGGGGCCGAACTGGCCCACGTGGAGCTCGACCCGTCCGGCGAACGGGTCCACGTCGCCTGGGCCGCCCCGGACGAGGGCGAGGAGGCCTGGGACGACCCCGAATTCAGCGGACGCGACGCCGAACACCGCGCACACCTGTGGGAACCGCGCGCCGGCGGCACCCTCTCCGACGAGGAGGACCTCCCGCGCCCCGTGAGCCACCACCCCGACGGAGAGGTCGCCGCCGCCATCACCCCGGACGGCGGCGTGGATCTCGTCGACCCCGACACCCACGAACCCGTCCGCCCCCTCCAGTGACCGCCCGGACCGCATCGGAGCCGCCATGGACCCCCTCGCCCCCTCCGACCCGGCCTTCATCGGCCCCCACCGCCTCCTGGCACGCATCGGCGCCGGCGGTATGGGCGCGGTGTACCTGGCCCGCACCCCGGACGACGGTCTGGCCGCCGTCAAGGTCGCCCACCGAGACCTGGCCAGGAACACCGACTTCCGGGCCCGGTTCGCGCGCGAGGTCCACGCCGCGCGCACCGTGCGCGGACCGTTCACCCCCGCCGTGGTCGACGCGGGCCCCGAGGACCCGGCACCGTGGATGGCCACCGAGTACGTCCCCGGGCCCACCCTGAAACAGGCGGTGTCCGCGGACGGCCCGCTTCCCCCGGACTCCCTGCCGGTCCTCCTCCTCGGGCTGGCCCGTGCACTGCGGGCCGTGCACGCTGCCGGGATCATGCACCGCGACCTCAAACCGAGCAACGTACTGCTGTCCCCGCGCGGCCCCCAGGTCATCGACTTCGGCATCGCCCGCGCCGTCGAGGGCACCGTCCTCACCCGGACCGGCCAGGCCTTCGGCACCCCCGCCTACGCGGCCCCGGAGACGGTGCTGGGCCACGAGCAGGGCCCGCACAGCGACATGTTCTCACTCGCCTCCGTCGTGGTCCTGGCCGCCACGGGCCGCCCCGCCTTCGGGCGCGGGTCCCCCTCGCGGGTGCTGCGCCGCGTGGTCCGGGAAGAACCCGACCTCGACGGGGTTCCCGACGGCGCGCTCCGCAGCACACTGGAGCGCTGCCTGTCCAAGGACGCGCGCCGGCGCCCCGGCGCCGAGGAGGTCCTGGCCGACCCGGAGCTCGCCCGCGCGGCCTCCGCCGAACACGGGTGGCTGCCCGAGACCGTGCACCGCGACATCGGCGCCCGGGAGCAGCGGGCCCACCACGTCATGCGCTCCGTACCGGTCGCGCCGCCCGCCCCCGCGGCACGGCGTTCGCGCGCCCCTCTGGTCGCCGGCGCCGCCGCAGGCGCCCTGGTGCTGATCGCCGGGACAGGGCTCGCGCTCGTCCGCCCCTGGGAGGAGGCCGCGGGCGGGGACGCCGCCGAGGAGGCCCCCTCGGAACCGCCCGGGCACCCCGACATCCCCGGGCACGTGCGGGGCCTGCACTTCACACCCGACGGCGACGTGCTCAAGGTCCTCACCTCGGACAACCTCACCGAATGGGACTGGCGGGAGGGTGAGCTCCTCGACACCTGGGACACCCCTCCCGACTCCTACGACCTCACCGGGGACGGCGTGGCGGCGCTCGGATCCGACGACGGGGTGGAGGTCCACGAGGACCACCGCGCGGACACGTCCGTCACCTACACCTCGCCCGAGGCGGAGGACGTGCTCGGCTACGACTCCGTATCCCTCGCGGAGGACGAGACCCTGGTGGCCTTCGTCGAACGGCACGAGGAGCGGCGCGTCGCCAAGGTGTGGGACTGGAGCGGGCCCGAGGGCGACGAGGGCCTCGTGCTCGAGACGGAGGTCGACGACCACCCCGAGGACATCGTCAGCATCCTCCTGGCACCCGACGGTTCCCACGCGGCGGTGATCCACGACCAACGTCCGGCCCACACCGAACTCCTGGAGGTCGACAGCGGGGAGCGGGTGGCGGCCTTCCCCGAGGAGGCTCTCGACGGCGACGCCCCCGACACGGGGAACGCGGCCTTCGTCCCCGCGTTCTCCGCCGACAGCTCGCTGATGGCCGTGTACCGCGACGACAGGTCCGCGGTCGACCTGTACGACCTGGAGGAGGCGGAGGTCGTCGACGAGTTCGGCCTTCCCGCGGAGGGCGGGGTGGCCGACCTCGTGTTCACCCCCGACGGCAGCCGCCTGATGTCGAGCAGCACCCGGAACGAGCCCGACGAGGACGCGGGCGGCCGGATGTGGGACCTGGACGGGGGCGGGGAACTCAGCGACGGGGACACCCTGCTGCACGGGCGCGTGGCCGTCCACCCCGGCGACGGGACGATCGTGGCCAGTGAGTGGGGGGAACGCGGGAACACTCTGTTCTTCCTGGACCCGGACACACTCCTGGACACCCACCGGATCGAGTGAACCACGTGCGCCTCCGTGGAATCGGACGAAATAGACGGGCAGTAAGCTGCGTCTGCGTCCCCTGTGCCAGAAACCGAGTATCCCCATGCACTCCCTCGCTGACGACGATCCCGCCCGGATCGGCCCCTACCGCATCACCGCCCTGCTCGGCAGCGGCGGGATGGGCCGCGTCTACCTGGGGTTCGACCGCGACGACCACCCGGCCGCCGTCAAGGTGGTCAAGGCCGAGTACGCCTACGACCCGGACTTCCGCGAACGCTTCGCCCGCGAACTCGCCTCCGCCCGACGTGTGCACGGACCCGGGATCCCGCGGGTGTACGCCGCCGACACCTCGGGCGAACGCCCCTGGCTGGCCACCGCCTACGTCAAGGGCCCCTCGCTGCAGCACCTGGTCGAGCAGAACGGACCGCTACCGGAACCCTCCGCCGTCTACCTCGCGCGCGCGATCGCCCAGGCCCTGACCGGTGTGCACGCCCAGGGGCTGGCCCACCGCGACCTCAAGCCGGCCAACACGATGGTCTCCGCCGAAGGTCCGCAGGTCATCGACTTCGGCATCGCCCGCGCCGCCGAGGACGGCCACCAGGGCGACGGCTCGACCCTGGCGGGGACCCCCGGTTACATGGCACCCGAGGCCTCCCGCGGGGATCAGGCCGGACCGTCGGCCGACGTCTTCGCGCTCGGCGGCATCCTCGTCTGGGCCCTGACCGGGTCGGGGCCCTTCGGCGACGGCCATCCCTCCTCCGTCCTGTACCGGGCCGAGAACCTGGACCCCGAACTCGACCGGGTCCCCCCGCAGCTGCGGCCGCTCGTGGCCGCCTGCCTCGGCAAGGACCCCGCCCGACGACCCACGGCCTCCCAGGCACTGCAGAGCCTCGGCGGGCCCGTCGACCCGACCACCTACGCCGAACAGTGGTTGCCCCCGCACGCGGCAACCGCCGTCGCCCGGGTGGCCGCCGACTACGACAGGGTGCGCACACTGTCCGGCAACGGGACCAGGACCCGAGGGCTGCTGGTCGCCGGAGCCGCGACCATGGCGCTGTGCCTGGTCGCCGGGTTCGGGTACTGGAGCGTCGCCGACCCCTTCGCGCCCGCCGAAGAGACCCAGGCCGCCGACGGGGAGGACGAGGCTCCGCAGCGGGACCAGTGCGACCCGACCGAGCACCTCGCCGACGAATTCACCGAGGCGGCGTCGGGGACGCCGACCGTTCGCTCCGACTCGGACCGTGTGCACAGCGAGTTCTCGCACGACGGGTCGGTCCTGGCCGTGACCGGAACCGAAGGCGTCTCACTCTGGGACTGGGAGAAGCGCACAGAAGTCGCGTTCATCGACGATCCCAGGAACGAAGGGGACGAAGGTGCGGCGTTCTTCAGCCCCAACGACTGCTTCATCGGTTGGGCGACCGACGACGGCGCGCGGGTGCACTCGTTGGAGACGGGGGAACTCACCGTGTACGCGGAGGGTCGGTCGATCAAGGAGATCTCCTTCGCGCCCGACGGTCGCACCCTGACGGTCGCCGATTTCGGGTTCGACGCCGAGGCCGGGACCTACGACATCGACCTGGAGACGGGCGAGACGGTCGTGGTCCACGACGATCCCGGCAACGTGCTCAGCCTCGCCCACTCACCCGACGGGGCCCACGTGGCCGGGGTCGACTCCATCGACACCGCCCGGATCTGGGACACCGAGACCGGAGACATCGTTCATGCGCAGGACGGCCTCGGCGTGGACATCGGCCAGGCAGTCCAGCTCCCCGGCGACGGACAGGTGGTCTTCTTCCTTCCGGAGGGAGTCCTGCACTACGACTTCGTGGCCGACACCGGAGAAGGGTGGTTGTTCGAACCACCGGAGGACGCCGACCACGACGGGGAGCTGCGGGAGTTCATCTACAACGAACCGGCCGGCCTTCTGTACACGGCTTTCACCGAGGAGCAGGACGACGACAGCGTCGATTTCCACTATTACATCTGGGAGTTCGACCACACCTCGGACGAGGGGCAGGACGAGGAAGTAGACGCCGAGATCGGGGACGTCGCCATCAACCTGGCGGTGCACCCCGAGGGCGACGTGGTCACCGGGTATGCGCCGGACCTCGGCGAGGTCCTGCTGTTGTCACCCGAGGACCTGGCAGAGATCGACCGCCTCGGCTGACCTGGTCCTGGGCTCCTCCCCGAGCACGAAGTCGCCGTCGACGTCACCACCGCGCCGAAGCCCTCGTCGTCACCCATCCCGTCGCCGGACGCTGGGGGAACGACCGAATTCAGGAAACCGTCCTGGCCGCCGACACCGGGAAAACCCTCCACCAGGACCGCCTGCCCGACGACACCCCATCACGCGGGCCAGAGGTGGCCGCCATCGCATGTCCCCCTGGGTGTGTCAGCGGTCGAACGCGATAAAGTCCGCGTGCGGGCCACATCGGCCGGAACCACCCCCTGGACCACCACCCGGGCCACCATCGGCCACCGCACGAGCAGGACCCATGATCCCCCTCCATCCGTACGACCCGCCCCGGATCGGCCCCTACACACTCCACGCACGGCTCGGCGAGAACACCTGCGCGCGTATCTATCTCGCCACCGCCGGGAACCAGGCGCCGGTCGGTCTCTGGGTCACCCGGCCGCACCTGTCCTCGCTTCCGGCGTTCCGCGAGGCCTTCTCACGGCGGGCCGGCCTCTCACGCGAGTTGAACAGCCCGTACGTCGCGTCCGTCGTCGACACATCGACGGACGAGGCCGTGGCGTGGGCCGCGGTGTCCCGGCCGTTCGGTCCGACCCTGGCCGAATGCGTGTCCACCAACGGCCCGCTGCCGGCCGCCGCGCTTCCTCCCCTGGCGTTGGCCATGGCCCAAGGGCTGGCCGACCTGCACGCCGTCGGCTCTGTCCACGGGTCGCTCGGGCCCGACGGGGTCCTGCTCGCGGAGCACGGAACGGTACTGGCCGACCCTGGACTGCAGACGGCCTCAGCGGATGCCGGTGCAGAGACACCTCGCTCCACCCCTGCCGTCCCCGATGGCGGTGGGACACCCCCGGACGACGTCGTCTCCTGGGCCACGGCGCTCTGCTTCGCGGCTTCCGGGATGGAGGGCTCCGAAGGCCTTGAACAGGTCCCCCTACAGCTGCG
This sequence comes from Nocardiopsis salina YIM 90010, assembly GCF_000341025.1. Classification (GTDB taxonomy): domain Bacteria; phylum Actinomycetota; class Actinomycetes; order Streptosporangiales; family Streptosporangiaceae; genus Nocardiopsis; species Nocardiopsis salina. The sequence continues at coordinate 16,586 of NZ_ANBF01000185.1, forward strand.
GGGCCTGATCGACACGTGTCTGGGGAACCACGCCGAACTCCGTCCCACGTCCTCCGACCTTGTGCGGATCCTGGGCGGTCCCACCGCAGCCGGCGCCTGGCCCCACGATGTCGCCTCGGTGATCCGCCGGCACGCGCACGCGGCCGAACACGCTCTCGCAGCGTCCGACGCCGCCCCTCGGCCCCGACTCCGACGCGGCAGAGCGGCAGCCCTCACCGCGAGCGGGGTCACGCTGGCGGTGCTGGCAGCCGGCTCGGTGTGGGCCTTCAGCAGTGCCGGACCGGGCGGCCAGAACGGGTCGGCAGGGGACGGCCCGATCCCCGACGTCGGTTGCCTGGAGATCGGGGACCTGCCCGAGCCCTCCGAGCCCATCGACGACCTCGACGCCTTCGGGGTGGACTTCTCCGCGGACGGTGAAGCCCTTCTCGTCTCCAGCGCCGAGCACGGATCCACCGTCTGGGACTGGTCCGCCGGAACCGAGATCGCCCGCCCCTCGGACGACGCCCACTGGTTCAGCGCAGGCGAGTTCGCTCCAATGGGATGCTTCGTGGCCGACCTGCGTGCCGAGACCTTCCGGGACTACAGCCACGACCACTCCCTGCTCGCCACCCACGACCTCTCCACCGGGGAGACCGACGAGCATCTGGGGCCCCAGACGCAACGTGTGCTGGACGGCCTCGACACACCGCGCGATGCGGAATCCTTCGCCTTCTCCCCGTCCGGCGGCCTGCTCGCCGTCGTGCTCGGTTACGAGTACTACGCCTCCCACGACGAGCGGTCGCCCAACATCGGGATCATCGACCTGGCCACAGGGGAGCTCGAGCACGAGTGGGGCGATCAGGAGACGATCCGCGACGCCGCCTTCGTGGACGAGGAGCGGCTGCTCGCCGACACCGGCAGCTCCCTCCAGCTGCACGACGCCGAGTCCGGAGAACAACTCTCCACGATCCGGGACTACACAGGCGGAGGGTTCGCCCTCGTCCCGGGCACAGAAGAGGTCGTCTACCCGAGCAACGACCATCTCGTCCGGTGGGACATCACGGAACGGACCGAACTCGACAGGTTCGAGATCCGCGAGTTCACCGAGGCCGACCAGGACCTCGCCTACACCACCGGGATCGAGGTGGACCCCGACCTCGGCCTGCTCCAGTTCAGCTGGTCCGAACCCGGCCCCGACGACAACTTCACCGGGCCGGACGCCGAGGTCAGCGGACGCTCCTACGACCACCACGGCCACGTCTGGGACCTCCGGACAGGGCAGGAGATCGACCCCGACGACGGTGTCATGGCCCGCCCCATCGCCTTCCACCCCGAGGGCGAGGCGATCGCCTCGATCAACCCGGAAGGCGCTGTCGAGATCCTCGACCCCGACACCCTGTCCACGGTCGACGTGCTCCCCTGACAGCCACGGAACGAGACGATGAAACCCCTGACGCCTTCCGATCCAGCCCACATCGGCCCGTACCGGGTCCTCGCCCGGCTCGGTGCCGGAGGCATGGGCACGGTCTATCTCGCGCGCACGCCCAGCGGCCACCTGGCAGCGGTCAAGGTCGTGCACGCCGAACTCGCGCAGGACCCTGGGTTCCTCGCCCGTTTCGACAGGGAGACCCGCACCGCTCAGATGGTGCGCGGGCCGTACACCCCCGCCGTGCTCTCGGTGTCCGCCGGGCAGGGCAACCCGTGGATGGCCACCGAGTACGTTCCGGGCCCCACGCTCAGAGAGGCTGTGGCCTCGCGCGGTCCGCTCCCCGAGGGGTCGTTGCGCTTGCTGGCGCTGGGCCTGGCTCGTGCTCTGCAGTCCGTGCACGCATCGGGAATCATGCACCGCGACCTGAAACCGGGGAACGTGCTGCTCTCCCCGCGCGGCCCGCAGGTCATCGACTTCGGCATCGCGCGTGCCGTCGAGGGCACCGTCCTGACCAAGACCGGTGAAGCCTTCGGAACACCCGCCTACACCTGCCCCGAGACCGTGCTCGGCCGGGAGCAGTCACCCGCCAGCGACGTGTTCGCCCTCGCCGGCATCGTCGCCTTCGCTGCCTGCGGCAGGGCGCCCNCGAGGTACTGCAGCGCATCGTCAACGACGAACCCGACCTCGAGGGCGTGCCCGCGGGTACCCTGCACGATCTCCTGGCCCGGTGCCTGGCCAAGGACCCCGCCGCGCGCCCGTCGGCCGACGAGATCGTGCACGTGCTGTCGTCCGAACCCTTGCCCTCCGCGGAGCACGGGTGGTTGCCCGCCCACGTCAACGCCGAGATCGGCGAACGCGAGCGCGAACTCCACCGTGTGGTGTCTGCGGAGCACACGCCACACCCCGTCGGTGAGGAACCCAGGCGGCCCTTCCTGGTGACCGGTGCCGTCGTGACCGCGGTGGCGGCCATGATCGCCACAGCTGCGGTGTTGCCCCGCCCCTGGGAGCAGGAGACCGACCCGGCTGAATCGCTCGGCGCCGCCGAGAGCGAAGGAAGCGACGACGAGCCGAGCTTCCCCGAGGGCGTCTACGGCATGCAGTTCAGCGCGGACGGCGACAACATGTACGTGCACGCGGCCGACCGGGTGACCGTCTGGGACTGGCGCGAGGGAGAACTGCTCGACTCACCCTTCGACGACGCCCCCGAGTTCTTCTCGTTCGACCTCGCCGAACCCGGCCACATGGCCACCGCCGGCCAAGGCGGCGTCCACGTGTGGGACGACCAGCACGAGCACTTGGCGTCCTTCGACGGCGGCCCGGGTGAGGGAGAGCACCACGACAGCCTCTCCTTCTCCGCGGACGGCTCCCTGTTGGCCTTCGTGCACGGAGAACCCGAGACCGACGATGCCGCCGTGACCGTCTGGGACTGGGAGGAGGACACCGTCGTCTGGGAGGACGACGTCACCGCGATGGGTGCCGACCTGAGCCCCACCGGCGATCACCTCGCCCTGAACCATCCGAACGAGAACCCTCGCCTGTGGGTGATCGACCTGGAGTCGGACGAGATCATCCACGAGTACCCCGACGAGGAGCACGCCGGCAGCACACACGACGGCATGGGCTCGGTCAGGGTCGCGTTCTCCCCGACCGAGCCGCTGATCGCCGTGCCCGACGACATCCGGGAGACCACGCTCCTGATCGACCTGGACTCGGGGGAGGTCGATCAGGAGATGGACTCTCCCGGGATCCCACGGGGGATGCAGTTCTCGTCCGACGGTTCCGTGCTGTTCTCGGGGCGTTCAGAGGGCATCAGCGTGTCCGGTGGCTACATGTGGGACACCCGGACCGGCGAGGAAATGGTGACAGGGGACACGCTGCTGTACCAGGTACCGACCCCGCATCCCGACGATGAGACCGTCGCCGTGGTCGAATCCGTCGAGGGCAGCGACGTGGACGTGATCCTCTTCCTCGACCCCGACAACCTGCGGGACACACACGAGATCAACTGAGCGGGGATCACGCGGACGTCATGCGGGCAACGAAGTCGAACAGCCCCATGCCCCAGGCGCAGATGACGAACAGGGCCATGATCACGAGAATCTCCATCCAGTTGAGGATCCGGCGGAGAGAGGCCCGAGGAACGTCGTTGAGCTTGACCCAGCTGAGCACGGTCAGCAGCACGCCGGCGACCAGCGCGGCCGCGGGGAGCCACGGGCCGAAGACCGGGTAGGTCTGGACCACGGCCATGCCCGCAGCGCCGATACCGGCCACCCCGGCCAGGCGGAGCGGGAGCACGTGGCGGATGCGGTCGAACATACGCGAGCGCAGCACGAGCAGGAGCCCGAGAAGTCCGCACAGCAACAGGTCCGGGAGCCCGGTGCCCAGGTATGCGAGGAGAGCTGTCACGGCCCCGCCGGACACTGCCACGCCCATGGTGATGCCGAGCAGCAGACGGTCACTGTTGTCGTGGGTCTCCTCGAACCGGTCCGTGGCCACCTGGCCCGAACGTCCGACCTCGTAATCGAGCCCGGAGAGCCCGCCCATCACCATCGCCACACGGGGCAGAGCACCCACGCACAGCGCCAGGGCGATACCCATCGCGCGCGCACCCTGCACAGGCTCCACGAAGAGCCCCACGACGACCAGGACCGCGGCGGAGAGCGCCACGGCAGTGAAACCGGCGATGTAAGCGAGCCCGGTCTCGTGCAGGGCCCAGCCGACGACGGCCACGAGCAGTGCACCGGACAGCGCGATGGCGCCCATGACCAGGGGGTTCGCGGTGACGAAGAACCGGGCCACCAGGACCGCCGTGACAGCCCCCCAGACGCAGGCGGTCGAGAACAACACGTGGGAGACCGCCACCAGGGGCCGGCGTGCTGCGAGCAGCATCGCTCCGATGGTGAAGAGCGTGCCCAGAGCAGCGACCGCCAAGAACCCGGGCGACGGGGCGGTCCACAGCATGAGCGCGAGCATCACCAGCGGACCGATCGCTCCCGCGAGCAGTCCGAAGGACAGTGTCGTCCTCGGGTTCCAGATCCACGCGGTCTCGTCGACGCGGTCCTCGACGGCCCCGCGTACGTCGTCGACGTACTCGGGGCGCCCGGGCGCGACCGCCCGGTCGAGGACGAGCACGTCCCCGTCGTAGATCCCGGCACCTTCCAGCGGCTCCTCGAGACGGACCGGTTGCCCGTCGACCGTGGTCAGGTTCCAGGAGGCCGGTTCGGTGCTCTCCTCGTCGGGGGCGCACACGTCGATGATGCGCGGCATGAGTGTGGCCACGGGCACACTCCCGGGGAGTGCGAGGTCGACCCAACGCTGGGGACCGGTGACCGTGACCCTGCAGTAACCACTCACCTGAGGGCCTCTTCGTCGTCGTATGGAGTGTTTGCCATGGTTGAGGGGTGTGACGGCGGTTGATTAGGTGATTCGCGGCTTTCGCGAGAACATTCCTAGCGTAACGACCTTCGTACTGAAAGCCCCTAGCGGACGGAAAGACAGTACCGTGGCGACGAAATCTGTCCCCCGGCCGGCCCGCAGTGTTCCCCCCGCTCCAGGGAACTCTCCGCTGGTCATCGCGACACCCCCGCAGATGCCGGAGAACTCCCCCACCTCCAGCTCCGGCGCCATGATCATCATGCCGATCATCACCGGCTCGGGTTCCCTGCTGATGTCGATCACCATGGGGCACCGGCCGATCATGGCCGTGGCGGGCGTCATGATCATGATCGCCAGCGTCATCGTCGGCATCGTCATGTTCGTTGCCCAGCACAACGGCCCCCGCAAGCGCATCCGCGAGCAGCGAGAACGGTACATCGACTACCTGGACCAGCTGCGCGAGATCGTGCGCGAGGTCACCTCGACCCAACGGGCGGACCACGCCTTCCGGCATCCACCGCCGCACCTGCTCCTCGAACCCGCCAGGTCGAGAGCGAGGCGGTGGGAGAGGCGCCCCTCCGACCCCGATTTCCTGGACGCACGCATAGGGACGGGCACACGACCGCTGTCCCGGCGTCTCAAGCTGAAATTGGACACCTCCTCACCCCTGATCGTCTACGACCCCGTGTGCCAAGGCGCTGCGGACCAGCTGATCGAGCTGTACGCGGATGTTCCGGAGATGCCGCTGGTCCTGCCGCTGAGCAGGCACGGCGTGATCTCGGTGGTGGGCGACCGTACGGTGAGCCGTTCCATGGCCCGCTCCCTGGTGGCACAGCTGTCCGTCTTCCACTCCCCCAACGACCTGAGGGTCGGCGTGGTCCGTGACGGCCAGCTGCGCCCGCACTGGGAGTGGCTCAAGTGGCTGCCGCACAACACCTTCGACGACGCCCGCGACGGGAGCATGCCCGCGCGCTTCGTCACGGGCAACACCGTCCAGGTGGCCGAGCTGCTCTCCGACGAGATCGAGCAGCGTACCGTCGATCTCCAGCGCCGCCGTGGCCGCCGTCCCGGTCCGGGCACGCAGCGCCTGGTGGTCGTCCTGGACGGGGAGCACCAGTCGACCCTGTCCGGGCTGGAGGCCGAACCACCGGTCACCTCCCTCGCCGACCTGGGGATCCACGTCGTCGTCCTGGTCGCGGACAAGCGTGAGGAGCCCGAGCATGTCGACCTGCGGCTCTTCGTCGACGAGGACGGCAAGCTCGAGGAGGAGACCGATATCGACGGCACCAGCAAGAGCGAGGACACCGATCGGGCCCCGCTCTCCGGCACCGTCGACCGCAGCGACGTCGCCCATCTGACGACCCTGGCCAGGCTCCTGGCGCCCTTCGGTATCACGGCGGCCGACGGGGACGACGCCATGCACGGCAACGTCGGCCTCCCCGAGATCCTCGGGGTGGACGACGTCGCCAGGCTCGACACCCGCCGGACCTGGCGCAAGCGCAGCACCGGCGACTACCTGCGTGTGCCAATCGGTATCGGCCCGAGCGGGAACACGGTGCTCCTGGACCTCAAGGAGTCCGCGTTCGGCGGTATGGGGCCGCACGGCCTCGTGGTCGGCGCGACCGGTTCGGGCAAGTCGGAGATGCTGCGCACCATGGTGGCCTCGCTGGTCATCAACCACTCGCCGGAGAACCTGGCCCTGCTGCTCGTCGACTTCAAGGGCGGCGCGACCTTCGCCGACACCGACCGGCTCCCGCACAGCGCCGGACTCATCACCAACCTCGCCGACGACGACTCCCTGGTGACACGCTTCCGGGAGGCCACCTTCGGTGAGCTCATGCGGCGGCAGCAGATCCTCAAGGAGGCGGGCAACCTCCCCAACCTGCACGCCTACGAGGCCGCCAGGGAGAAGAACCCCGACCTGGAACCCCTGCCCCACCTGCTCATCATCATCGACGAGTTCTCCGAACTGCTGACCGCCCACCCGGATTTCGCCGAGCTGTTCGTGGCGATCGGGCGTATCGGCCGTTCCATCGGGGTCCATCTGCTGCTGGCGACGCAGCGCCTGGAGTCCGGAAAGATCAAGGGCCTGGAGTCGCACCTGTCGTACCGGGTGGGCCTGCGGACCTTCTCCGAGGCCGAGAGCCGCGAGGCCATCGGTGTCGGAGACGCCTACCACCTGCCGCCCGAGCCCGGGTCCGGGTACCTGAAGGTGGACACCTCGGTCTTCGAGCGTTTCAAGGCGGCGATGGTCTCCCACCCGTACGAACCACCGGTCAAGGAGGAGAAGGAGGAACACGAACCCGTGCTCCCCCTGCTCTCCTACAACGGCCTGGAGAAGCTCTCCGGGACCAGCGAACTCGTGGACTCCCTCATCGGCAACCTTCGGGAGAAGAAGGAAGAGGCCGAACAGCCGGAGGAGAAGCGCAGCATCCTGCAGGTGACCGTCGACCAGCTGGTCGCGTCGGGCGCCGAACGGGTCCGGGCCATCTGGGTACCGCCGCTCCCGGAGAAGTTCACGTTCGACTCGGTGCTCGAGGACCTCGGCGAGGGCGACCTCGAGGGGGCGGGCACCGAACCGCCCACCACCGAGATGCGTGCCTTCCTGGGGCTCACCGACATCCCGCGGGATCAGAAGGTCGTGCCGACCGAGCTCGACTTCACCGGCGGCGAGGGCAACGTGGTCGTGCTCGGCGGGCCCCAGTCCGGTAAGTCGACCCTGCTGCGCACCATGGTCGCCTCGCTCGCCTGGCGGTATCCGCCCGGCCGGGTCAGCGTCTACGCGATCGACTTCGGCGGTGGCGGCCTCCAGGCGATGGACGACCTGCCGCACGTGGCGGGCGTGGCCGGACGCGCCGACCCCGAAAAGGTGCAGCGTGTGCTCGTGGACATGCGCGCCCAGTTGGACCGCCGCCAGCGCACGTTCCGCAAGCACAAGCTGGACTCCCCGGCGGCGCTGCGCCAGGCCAGGGCCGACGGCACGGTGCCTGCGAGTGTGCCCGGCGACCTGTTCCTCATCATCGACGGCTGGTCGGCGGTGCGCGACACGTTCGACGAGGCCGACGAGTACCTCATGGACATCGCCTCGCGCGGCCCCTCGCTCGGTGTGCACACGATCCTGACGGGAGCGGCCAACTCGCAGATCCGCACCCGGTTGAAGGCGATGTTCGGCGGCCACTTCGAGCTGCGGCTCAGCGACCCGATGGACTCCTCCATCGGCCGGAAAATCGCTGACGAAGTGCCCAAGGAGACCCCGGGCCGCGGCCTGACGTCGGAGGAGCGACACTCCCACGTGGCGTTGCCCCGTGTCGACGGGGTGGCTTCCGACGACGACATCGCCGGCGGCATCAGGGACCTCATCGCACGTGTGACGGAACGCTGGCCGCAGAAGGCGGTCGAGGGCGTCAAGACCCTTCCCGAGCGGGTGGAGCTCGACGAGCTGCTCAAGGGGCGTCCCGGTCCGCGCGGGCGCCGTCTCGACCTCGTGCTCGGACTGGCGGAAAGCACGCTGGCTCCGGCGACCACGAACCTGGAGAGCGACCCGCACCTGGTCGTCTTCGGGGACCCGCAGTCGGGCAAGACCACTCTCCTGCGCGGGCTGGTCACACAGATCATGCGCCGGCCGTCCAAGGAGATCGGCATCATCATGGTCGACTTCCGCCGCAGCCATCTCGAGTTCGTGCCCGAGGAATACCTCTTGGCCTACTGCACGACAGCGGAGCAGACCGGTGCCGTGGCCAAGAACCTCGCCGGCTCGCTCAAGGAACGGCTGCCGGGGCCGGACGTGACTCCGAAGCAGCTGCGCAACCGCAGCTGGTGGACGGGGTTGGATCTGTACGTGGTCGTGGACGACATGGACATGCTCGGATCCCGGTCGAACCCGCTCGCGCCGCTGGCGCAGTTCATTCCGCAGGGCTCCGATCTGGGCCTGCACGTGATCGCCGCCCGGCGTACGGGCGGTGCGGCCCGGGCCATGTTCGAACCGGTCATGCAGTCGCTGAACGACATGGCCACACCCGGTGTGCTCTTCTCCGGCGACCGCATGGAGGGGCGCCTGGCCAACGGCATCCCCTCGCGTCAGCTGCCCCAGGGCCGGGCGTTGTTGGCCCGGCGCGGGCAGCGTCCGGATCTGCTGCAGACGGGCTGGAGCAAACCGCCCGTCTGATCCGGGAGGCGAACCGGAACGGCGTGGGTGGACCGGAGCGCTCCGGTCCACCCACTTGCCTTCGGAAGGCCGCGCCTGCCGCGTGAGGCCCTGATCGGCCGCGGTGGTTCAGGGTGTGAAGCCGTGGATGCGGCCGTTGTCGGGGTCCATGAGCGCGATCGCCCCGGGCACCTGCTGCAGGTAAGGGCTGGGCTCGGCAGCGAACTCATAAGAAGCGCTCAACCGGGTGTCCCGGTCCGGGACCACATCCACGGGGATCTGCGCAGTCCGCTCACCGCTGTCCCACTCATCGACCGTCAGCACCCGGCGGTCGGAATCATCCGGATCGGACCTGAGCGCGACGAGAGCCTCCTCGGTGGACAACGCCACCGTCTGCCCCGAACCCTGGTTCAGCCCATCGTGATCCACCGTGTGCAGACGCTCGCCCTCGCGGTCGAACAAGTACGCACCTTCACCATCCAGGGCCACGTAACCGTCCCTGGTCAGATCGAGCAGCCCGCCCGACTCCGGCCACAGATCCGAGGCCAACTCCTCACCCGACTCCAGATCCAAAAGACGCCCCTGCTCCTCCGGATACAGACGCAACGCCACCGAGTCTTCTCCGACCGTGAACGTCGGATCGGGATAACGGGTCACATCACCGATCGGCCAGTCGTGCTCCCACAACGTTTCACCCGTACCGGCATCCACACCGGCAATCCGGTACGTGTGCATGGCATTCGGGATGTCCGAGGCCCAGAAGAATCCGAGGACCAAAGTCGACCCGGAGATGAATGACTGCCCGTAGTAAGCGTTCGCCTCGGTGATGCCGGGACTCTCAGTACGGAACGTATCGTCGGTGGGTCCAGAGGACCGAGTCATCGGTCAAAGAGCGCGCCTCCACGCTCCACGGCCCGAAACTGACCAGGCGAGCATCATCGGTGACGTGGCGAACCTCTGCTGCGGAGAGGTCGAGCACCGATCCCTCAGGGCTGACGGTCGGATTGTTGTGGGATCTGGGCCTCGGGCCGGCCTCGACGATCTGCCCGTCGAGTAGTTCGCCCGTCTCGGTGTCCAGCACCACCAGGTCCCGCAGATCATCCAGATCTTTCGACGGCGCTTCGGCCTCCTCCAGCTCGTCCTCGTCCACTTCGAAAGACAAGACGAGACGGTCCTCATCAGGCGTGGTGGACAGGCTGATGAGCCTGGCGTCGTCACGGCGGTAGTGCCAGGTCTGCTCCCCGGTCGCCCCGTCCAGAGCAACGGCCCCGTCGCCCAACTGAACCACCAGACCAGAAGGGATCGACAGAAAAGAGGAAGCCTCGGCACCCTCAGGGGGATCCCACTCCCACGCCTGCTCCTGCACGCTCACCGGGACATCAACCGGGTCCAAGGGGTCAGTGGTGGCATGATCAGCGCCCCAGGGCACACCCCGGACCAACCCGACAGCCGCGACCACAACGAGGACCGTCCCGATAGCGGCCATGACCCACAAAGCCCGCCTGTTCCGCCAACCGCGCCCGTCACGGACAGCGGCATTCGATGCTCTGGGCACTGTCCTCCCCTCGTACGTATTGGTCTCTGTCGCGTGACCCTCTGGGCTCACGGAAGAGCGCCTGACCCGCGGCGGCGCGGCTGGCCCGACGCCGGCAGCCCGCCGTTCTTCTGCAGGCGTGCCACAGACGGTCTCCCGCCGCGCGAAGTCTGCCGCGCGCTCACGTGGATCAGGTCAGGCCGGTGATACTGCGCGCCGTTCCCTCCTCACCCCCACGCCGGGGGAAACCGTCCAGAACCACCAGCGCCCCGGGCACCGTATGCAGGAACGGAGAACGCTCCACCACACGGTGCGAGAGATCGTGAACGCTCGTTTCCACGATCTGGGAGTAGGTCATGCCGTCCAGGGGGATCGATGCCGACTCCTCGCCGCTCTCGCGGTCGATCACCCTGGCGACCGCTTCTTGGGGACTTTCCATACCGTCGTCCTGCGGGTAATTCGCATAGAGACCGATGACCGCCTCAGGTGTGGCGGCGACCTGGGCCAACTCCCAACCCCCTTGGCTCGTGGGAAGCCGCACTTCGTCAACTTCCCTGCCCTCATGGTCCAGGTACTTGGGAATCCCGCGTGTGACGACGTAGCTGTCCTCGAACAGTCCGATCACCTGCCCCTCGCCCCACAGATCGGAGATGCGCTCCTCACCCGTATCCACATCCAGCGCCCAACCCGGCCCACCGAATCCGAGTTTGACCGCGACCACATCAGGGTTGTCCGGACTCACACTCAAAGTCGGCGCGTAAAGCGGGATCGAGCTGCTGCTGTACACGTCTTGGACGGTGTAGTCCCAGGTGTGCTCCCACCGCACCCGCCCGGTATCGGCCTCCAGCGCCACCAACCCCGCCGAGAACTCCCCCGACTCACTGGTCTCCCCCGACTCAGTGCGGTGGTAATGCGACAGGAACACGGTCTCGCCCGTGGTCAGAACCTGCCCCGCATAGCTCTGCTCCACATCCTGGGGCAGCTCCTGCTCATGGGCCCACAGCACCTCATCATCGCTTTCCAAGGAACGGGCACGCAGAGTCAGACCGTCCTCGGTATCCAGAACCAAACGAGCATCATCCGTGAGCTGACCGGCCCCCACCGCAGCAGGAGCGAACGAGTCCTCATAGACCAGCCCATCAGAACCCACGTCCTCCCGAGGAATCTCCCGCTCAGCCACGACCTCACCGGTACCGGCCTCCAGAACCACCAACTCCCTCGGACCGGCCTCGACCCCCTCATCCCCCTCAGGGACATCCTCTTCCGAGCTGTCCTCGCCATCCTCGTCCTCGTCGGGCTGCTCATCAAAAGCCAGAGCCATGACATCCCCGCCAGGGCTCACCCCGGCAGACGACAACACAAACCCCTCACGCCGGTAGTGCCACAGCTGCTCCCCGCTCGACCCGTCCACAGCAAACACACCGTCCTCAACCTCAGCGGCCAACCCGAACGGCAACGTGTGGGTCTCGAGAATCTCCTCTTCCTCAGGCGCACTCCAGGTCCAAGAAGCCTCACTGACCGTGGACGGGAACTCATACGGACCGGCAGACCCATCAGCCGTCGAACGGTCCGGGAACTCCACCACCCACAACACAGCCACCACCACAACGAGCACAAGAACGGCCGCGCCGGCCACGAAGAACCAACGGACTCTGCGACTCCAAGACGACACCCCGGACTCAGCACCACCAGGTGACATCACTTCATTGTTCATTTTTATTCTTCTGCCGCATAGAACCCGAATTGCTCAGCATACACATTGACATAATCGTTGGATGTGTGGAATTCTTCCCCCCGCTCCCCAATCTCGCCAGAAACGTCCGCTTCCTTTTGCTCCTCCGTCCTGTCATCGGGCCATTCCCGGTTTCCAACATGACTCCATGAATCATTGAGCGGCCCTTGAGATGGCCGCCCATACTTTTCCTCAAATTCCTGCCCGTATTCTTCAGCCTCATCTTCACCGTATTCTTCCCAATCTCGTGGGTTCATATTCACATTACCGTCGCCATCCATAATTCGCGGATCCATCAGATCCTCATAACCCTCACCCCGACCTGAGAGAGCATCCAGTGCGTGCAATTGAGCACGCTCATATACGAAGGCATCACGAGGGAGATTATCTGGCTCGTCAGGGTCCTCCTCATCCTGATGGAAAATTTCACTACCTAGGTCTCCGGCAACTGCAGATAGCTGAGGATTCGGATTATACGAATTAACTAGACCTAGAATTAGATCCTTCCGTGAGTTTTCCTCATCAACTTGATCATTATGATTTTCGATTCGAGTACTGGCCTCACTCGACACACCGGCGTCGACTATATTCCAAAGCGTTCCTGCACTTTGAGCCAGATCGACCCGCGGCTCTCCATCAAACGAAGACATATACTCATCCAAATTTTTCTCGTTGTAATCAATAGTGGAAGAGAACATTTGGCTCGCAGCCTCTTCGTCGCCTGCAATGAGGCTGGCAAAATTCTTTCTTGACTCAAGATCAAGAAGCGCCTCCCCATTTTTGAACTTGCTCTCGAATTTTGGCTCCGCACCCCCGGCCTCTACGCCTTCAGTGCTAGCAAATGACTCAATATGGGCGTCAAAGATGTCAGCGAATCCACCAGCGATTTCTGGGTTGAGATGCCCCATTGAGACATTCTTCCAGTCAATTTCTTCCGTTACTGGCTTGCCTTCATCATCCAGTGTTGTTGTCGTCCCTTCTTGCTCATGCCCTGTTCCTTGCAGACGCGCCTGCATAGTTTCACTGGAAACGGTCTCCACGAGGCCGACCAAGGCCTCACGAGAGCGTTCAGGTTCATCCGGATGTTGGCTGTTCTCGCCTTCTGCAATCCAGTTCGTCAGGCCGGCAGCAGCACGCCCATCGTCATCCCAGTCAAAAGCATAGAGATCGCTGAGAATCTCTGCACGATTCCGACCGTTGTATTGGCCACCCTCCGTCAGAAGCTCGTGGTTGGCGACTTCATTGGCGGAGGAGAAATCGAGCAGGGTCGACATGGTCGAATTTTCCTGCTCATTCGGTTGGTAAGTGATATTGAGCTGGTTCCTGTCATGCTCGCTTGGGAGTGCGCCAGCAACCTCACTCACAGCCGAGGTGAGTTTGAGCGATGTCTCCTCACCCAGTTCCATGGGCGAGCCATTGGGATGACGTGCTTTGTCCAGGAGGTAAGTCAATGCTTCGGCTTCCTCAAGCCAAGTCCCGTAACCGGCACCCGAGCGCCGCGGGCCGCCGGTGAAGTAGCCTTCGCCTTCGCGGACACCTTCGGAAAGGTTGCGGACGCTTTCAGGAAGCCGCTCGTGCCCACCACCAGTTTTCTCATGGGATACCCCTACCATTGCCATGCCGAGCATGGCAGCGATTTCACCACGGTACCCTTCGCTTTCATCATGAACCTGAAGTGATTCGGGCACCCCCAGGAGAATTTCATCAGTGCCTTCCAGCACAGCCTCCAGGAAGTCCAACTCACCATCGGAGAGCTCTTTCCCGTCCTCGGCAGCCTGCGCTGCTCGTTGGGCCAATTCGTGGGCGGCGTCATGCAGTTCTTCGTAGTCCCCGCCGAAGTTCCCCTCGCGAATGCGCCCCGCAAGGTCTTCGCCACCCTCAGCGTCGTAGGGGTAGTATTCGAAGTCGCCTGTTATAGCGAACGGGGCAAATCCCAGATGGCCACCCTCGATGAGTTTTCGGACCGTCTCAGGGGTCGGACCTTCACTTAGCATGGTTTCGCAGGAGTCTGCATCTCTTTCCAGTTGTTCGTATGCGGCGCTCGCTGCTTCGATCTGTTCCGACCCCGCATCATCATCGGAGTCCTCTGCGTTTTTCACAGCCTCGTCGTACTCGTCGCGCAGATCTTCGATCTTGTCTCGATATGCCCTGATGGCCTCGATCCATGCGTCAATGACTCCGTGCGCGCACGTGCACGCCATCATGGCGGCTGCCCATGCTTCCTGGTTCTCGGAAGCGACCGACTTAATGTCATCACTGATGAGCTCAGTGAAACTCGTCGCCGTGGTGTTGACAATGTCGTCGTACTCGACAGTGTCGCCCCGGAGTTTCGTATAGATCCGGTTCAGATCCATCCGAGCCGAGATCAATGATCCGATATTCGCGTCGTCCTGAGGTTCGATTGCCATGGCCTGTCCCTAAATCACATTCTAGTAGGCACTCACGTTGGGGTCGTTTACAGGACGGGAGAGCTCGTCACCACTGGCCGAAATCTCGTCACCCGAATCCTGGTCGTTGCGCGAGATCTCTTCTGCCCCGGACTGGGTGTTCTCTGCGAGGCCCCGGCACTGATCCTCGACATCACGGATACTGTCCGCATGATCATTGGAATAGGCGCTCCATCCTCCGACCCCTGGCTCTTTTCCAGCTGCCGCTTTCGCGTCGGATATAGCCTCTTCGAAGTCAACAGATGTTCCGATGATTCTCTCCGCGGCAAGCTCAGCCGAGCGACCTCCGGAATGAGCTTCTTCTGTGTCCGCTCCGGTTCCTTGCCCCATTATTCACTCCAAGTTTTCAACAGGGTTTCACTTATTCACTCCAACCCCGCCCGAGGAAAGAGTTTCATCTATGGCATGCATGTTATTCTAAGATCGGGGTATGCCACCTTCACGGGCTCGGTTCGCATCGTTATGCACTTCTTATGCGAGAGCCCCGTGCTACCAACGGAGCTCCTCCTTCGGACCTAGAATTCTGGGTTGAGTTGCTGCACCTGAACGTAGTTATGGCAGGGGGATNTCCAAGGCCACGACGGCGCCGGGGACGGCTTGGAGGTAGCGGGGTTGCTCGGCCGCCTGCTCAGAGGGGGCGGAACCGTCGCCATGGTCCGATGATGCGCTGAGCGTGGTCCCGAACGACGCGGTCTGTTCCCCGTCATCCCAGGAATAGGAGGTGACCAGAGCCTCTTCGGAGGGGTCCGGCCCGGCGTGAACGGCGATGAGGGACTCGGGAGTGGCGAGAGTGTAGGCCCTGGCGTGTCCACCGTCGTGGTCGGGAAGCTCCACCTCCCGTCGGGAATCACCGTCGAGTTCGTGGTAAGTGAATGTGGTGGTGACACCCTGGGGCCTGGAGGTGTGGCTGACGTATCCGTCATCCATCACAGCAAGCAGCCCCCCGTCCTCGGGCCAGAGGTCAGTGGCCAACTCCTCGCCGGTCTCCAGGTCCAGCAGCAGACCAGAGTGTTCCGGACGGAACTTGACGGCCACCTCACCTCCCGAGGGAGAAGCACTCAAGGTCGGATCATGCCCATCGTGGAGCTTGCCGATCTCCCACGACTCCTGCCACAAGACTTCCCCGCTCTCGGCGCGGAGTGCGGTCAGGTCGAACACGAGGTCCCAGCTACCCGGAGCATCGGCATGCACATTGGAGGCCAGCACCACGTCGTCGGCCACCAGCAGTTGGCCCGGGTACATCTTCCCCCCATCCTCCAGGCTCTCCCCAGGTGAATCCACGGCCTCGTCGTCGCTCCACACCACCTCGTCACTGTCCAGGTCCCTGGCCTGTACATCGAAGCCACTGTCGAGTTCGTAGACGACGCGTGCGTTTTCGGTGAGGTGGTGGACCCCGGTCTGTGGCGCACCGATGTTCGACGTGGGCGGCCCGATGTCCGGGTTGCGCTCATAACCCTGCCGATCAGGCCGTTGCTCGATCTGATGCTCAGCAGCGATCTCACCCGTGTCCGCATCCAGGACGACCTGATCCCAGTAAGCGGGTGCGTCCTCTCCGTCTTCGTCTGCGTCCGACGCTTCCTCGCTCGCATCTGGTTCGAACGCCAGGGCGAGAAGATCGCCGCCCGGGGTCACGGAGGCCGAGGCCACTGTGGCGTCGGGCCGGCGATAGTGCCAGACCTCTTCTCCTGAGGTGCCGTCGATGGCGACGACACCGTCCTCGAGTTCGACGCCCGCCCCGAAAGGCAGCACGTGCATGTCGGTGACCGTGCTGCCCTCAGGAGCGTCCCAGGTCCACGACTCATCCGAGACGCTCGTCAGGGTGGCGTGGGCATCCACGGCAGCCTCGGCCGGCTCGTGGTCAGGTCCCACCGGGTCTTCTTCGCCCCTGAAAGCTAAGACACCGCCTCCGACGGCCAGAATGAGCGCGGCGGCAGCGACACCGGCCACGAAGAACCAACGGGCCCTGCGGCGGGACGGGCCAGGGGGCGCGGCACCATCGGACACTGGGAGACTCCTCGGAGGAAACTGCGACAAGCTCGACCAGTGTCACAGACCGGCTCCGAGCGCGCGCAGTCGATACTGACACCTCGACCTCGAGGCGTTCCACGACAGTGCGGGAAATGAGACCCGGACCACACTCGGCGATGCCTCTACCTGAGAAATTGCCGTTCTGCCTGCCCTTCGGGACCGTTGGCCGGAATCGGCCAACCTGCATCGACAGAAGGGCGACCGAACCGATACCGAGACGCCACTGACGAGCGGAACTGCCCTTCTGTCCTGCACGAACGCTTCAGGGCTTGCGTTATGCGACGTCCTCGTGTGTCCCTGTTCGGCCGGATCGAACCATAACCTTTCAGGGGGAGTCAGAACCCCCGTCACAGTTTTCCCTCGCCTCCCCCGAAAGGTGGTCCTGCATGCGGCGCCCTCTCGCCCTGCTCTCGGTAGTGTGCGTG
This sequence comes from Nocardiopsis salina YIM 90010, assembly GCF_000341025.1. GTDB lineage: Bacteria > Actinomycetota > Actinomycetes > Streptosporangiales > Streptosporangiaceae > Nocardiopsis > Nocardiopsis salina. Next base: position 33,679 of record NZ_ANBF01000185.1, read on the forward strand.
CTCACTGCAGCCGCGTGCACCGAGACCGGCGACGACGGCGACGAGGCCCCCGAGACCGTTGACGACCTCGCGGACGAAGGCCCTTCCGGCGTTGCGCTGGTGCACCGTGGCCACGAGGGCGGGGACCCCGAGACCGACCAGGTCCTGGTCTTCCACGACCCGGAGACCGGACAGCCCGAGCAACACTTCGACCTGCCGGAGAGTGCCGTCGACGCCATGGCGGAGGCGCCACAGGTGCACGCCCAGTTCTCCGAGGACTGGATGGTGTTCGTGTACGCGACGGAGGAACCCAACGCCGTGCACGTCGCGATGCTGACCGACGGCGAGGACGCAGAGGGCTCGGCGTCGGAGGAGGATGAAGACGAGGAGCGCGGGCCACAGTTCAGCTACGAACCCGTGGAATCCGTCCCGCCGGCCAACGGTGAGGTGCTCTCACACCCGGTCGTGCACGAGGAGCGGGTCTGGTACGTCTCGGACAACCCCGAGGACCCCAACCCGCCTCAGGTGCTCTCGGTACCCCTGGAGGCCCCGACCGGGACCCCCAACCAGGAGGGGACACTCGCACTCGGCGAGAATCAGGCCCCCAGCGATTGGGCCCTGACCCCGGAAGGCGCCCTCCACATCCGCGACAGCGTCCAGACCGAGCAGCTCGACGGCGGCAGCCTGGTCGTACGGCGCACCGGCGACACGGTCGTCAACGCCACGCTGACCACGAACGGCGAACAGTGGCAGACCTTCGACGGTGCTGCGGTCTGGGGAGGGGACACCGCCCTGCTGCGCCCCGATCCGCCCGAAGGCGGCGGCGAACCCCCGCAGGGCGCTTATCTCGTGGAGGTCGACGGACAGAACTATGAGGAGACCCGCCTGCTCGAGGACGAGTCCGGTGCAGTGGTGCAGTACGCCCTGACACCCGAACGCGATGCCGCCCTGCTCCAGACCGAGGAGCAGTGGTTCCGCGTCGACCTCGACGACTCCGGCGGGGTCGAGTCCACCGAGGAGGCGTTTCCCGCTCTGCACGACGCATCCATGAACGGTTGGCCGCTCGCCGTACGGTGGGTGCAGGATCCGGTCCCCGTGGATCCGAGCAGCGCCCCCTCCCCCGAGGGCCAGACGTAGGCGCGATAATGGCCCCTCCCGTGAACCCGGATCCACAATTGACGCCCCTCGACCGATCTGACTATCGTCCCTGATGCCAACATCGGAATATTCGTTCCTCGCACCCCAATGAGCAAGGAACGTTCCCCCATCCAGAAAGGAAGCCATGAGCGGAACAGGTCTTGAAAATCTTGATTCACTTTCCTCCGGCGCGGAGCAGCTCTCGCTCGAGTCGGACTCGATCCGGGAGCAGATGAGCCAGCTCATCGACGACATGAGCGAGGACGCCAAGGTCCTCCAGGGCAGTGCGCTCAAGGAGTTCAACGACGCGAAGTCGTCGCTCACCGAACGGTTCGAGGAGCTCATGTCCTGGTGCTCGCAGAACGGCATCAAGCTGAACGAGGGCCAGGGCCAGTTCAACGCCGCTGACCAGGACTCCAGCGACGTCCTCGGGCAGTCGGCCGGAGACCTCGGGGGCCTCAGCCGGCCGCCCAACGGCTGAACCGACCGCTCCGGTCCCCGCCCACGGCGCATGCGCGTCGTGAGTCCGATCTCCCCTCCCAGGAAAGGGTCTTTCCATGGCCGCCAGCAACCACGACGTCTACGGCGATGCGGCCGGCCTGCAGGGCCTCGCAGAAGACCAGCAGGCGCATCTCGGTCGCTTCACCGCAATCATGAGCCAGATCAACGAACAGTCGGAAACGACTGTCAGCCAGTGGGAAGGCTCCGGCAGTCCCCAGTTCCAGGCCAAGGCCCAGGAATTCGACACTCATTTCTCCGACGTCAACTCGGCGTTCGCCAAGCTGATCAACGCGACCAATGACACCGCCGACAACTACAACAAGCTCAACCGGTTCCTCGACGGGTTGTTCTAGTAGGCTCGATGGCGATGTCCACCCAGACCCCCGCACCGGCTCAGGCAGATTCGGAGTCCCAGCTGCCGGAGGCGTTCCACTACACGCCTGACGAGGAGAAGTACGTCCTCCAGGCCGACGCGCTCCGGCACCGCCAACTCCGGTCTGCCCTGCTGTACGGCTCCAGCCGCNCATCATCACCGCGCTCGTGTGCGGGATCATCGCCCTCGTCGGCGCCTTCGAACGGCAGCAGGAGGTGAACGAGGAGCGCGGGATCGGACAGTTCCGGCAACAGTCGGTCCAGGTCCTGCCCCCCGATTCCCCCCTGCTGTCGAACACTCTCTGACGGCTCCCACGTCAGAGCCACCATCCCTTTCCACCACGAACAGGGGGTCGACCTCGCATGTCCGGCTCCGCTCCCGAGGCAGAGTGGGCACCCGGGTACACCGCTTCTGCGCTCCTGCGGCAGGGACGCCGTGCCCGTATCATCCGTGCCACTCGTGTCACCAGCGGCGCCGAGGTCGTGCTCAAGGTTCTGCCGCCCGAACTCGGCAGGGCCGAGGTCGCCCACCTGCGGTCACTGGACGGTGTGCCCGGAGCGATGCCCCTGCTCGACGCGGGAACCGCCTCCGACGGCGCGTTCTTCGTCGTACAGCCCTTCTACCCGGACGGTTCGTTCGGGGAGATGCTGGCCAAGAAGGGCCCCGCTCCCATCCAGGAGGCCGCGGCGGTGTCCCGCAGTGTCGCGGCTGCCCTGGGCGCCATGCACAGCCGGGGCTTCGTCCACAACGATGTGTGCCCCGGCAACGTGCTCCGCGCGGGACGCACACCCGTTCTCACCGGGTTCGGCGCCGTCCACAGAACGGGGGAGGCCCTGCCTCCGCCTCCCCCCTCCATGGAGTCCTTCCTCCACTCGCCCCCCGAGGCACTGCGGGGTGAACCCCGTACGCCTGCCTCGGACGTGTACCAACTCGCCTCCACCGTCTGGACCATGCTCGTGGGCAGGGCACCGTTCGCGTCCGCGGACGGCAGCCCCTTCGACCCTCGGGAGTACGCCGGCCGGGTGCTGCAGGACGAACCGGACCCTGTGCGCAGGTCCGACATCTCGCGCAGCCTCCGTCGAGTGCTCACCCGCGCGCTGTCCAAGACCCCCGAGAACCGTTACCCGACCCCCGCGGAGTTCGCGACCGCCTTCGAGCGGGCCCGCACCGGTCGAACGGTTCCGTCCCCGGCGCCCCAGGACGTGCCGTCCGAGGCCGCTCCTTCGGGGCCACAGGTCCCGCCCACCTCGGCCCCGGCGCCCCACGCAACGCCTTCCGGTCCTCAGGTGCCGTTCGGCCACGCCCCCTCAGGGCCACAGACTCCCCACGCCCCCGCGCCCTCGGGCCCGCAGCCGCCCCACGGCGCGCCCCCGTCCGGACCCCAGACACCCCACAGCACACTCCCGTCGGGACCGCAGACACCCCACAGCGCACCCCCGTCGGGACCCCAGACGCCGCACAGCACGCCCCCGTCGGGACCGCAGACACCCCATGGCGCGCCCCCATCGGGCCCCCAGAACCCGCCTGCGCAGTTCCCCTCCGGCCCGCAGGTTCCGCCGGCAGGCTTCCCGCCCCGGGCACCTTCAGGCGCTCAGGAGCCCTTCGGGGAGCAGCCTGCTCCGCCTGCTCCGGAGCACCCGGAGAGCCCTCCGCCCTCGGACGCCTCCGCCTCCGTGCCTTCCACGCACGAGGAGACCGGTCGGGTTCCCGAAACCACCGGTGAGCCCTACTCCGCCTCCACCCAGAAACCCTGGTTCGAGGAAACGGCGCCGGCTTCGGACGGTCCCCCGGACGAGAACGCGGCGGGCCGCCCCCGAGAGCGCGCGCTCCCGACACCCGAAGAGCGCGAACGCCAGGGCGCCGTGCCCGAGAACGTGCCCAACGGCACGGCCGACCTCATGATGGCCAAGCTCCGCGGCGAGGAGATCTCACCGCTGCTGGCATGGTCCCGGCTGGAAGGCTGGCGTGGTGACACGGACTCCTCCTACCTGCCTGTCGAGGAGGGCCAGGAGAAGCAGGACGACGTGTGGGAATCGCTGGAGGCCACCCCGAACGATCTCCCGCGCTGGCGACAGCAGATGCACATCGCCGTCGCCGTGTGCGGCACACTCGTGGCCACCGTGATCGCCAGCTCCTTCGCCGCGACGAACAGCTCGGGCCCGATGATCGCGGCCGCAGAGACCTCCGACGCGGAGGAGGCCGGCGACTCGGCAGAGGGCGGAGAGGACGCACAGGACACCACCGACGCGGAACCCGTCGAACCTTCGCCACCGCCCGAGGTGGACGAACCCGATGGCGTCGTTCTGGAGGACACGGTCAGCGCCGTCACGCTCAACTGGACAGACAACAGCGGCGGGACCGCGGACTACTTCGTGCTCGGCGGGTTGCAGAGCCAGGAGCCCGAGACCCTTGCGCGAACCGGGCCCGGAGCAGAGACTGCGCAGGTCAACACACCGAACGAGTCCGCGGAGTACTGCTTCACGGTGATCGCTGTCGAGGGGGCTGCCGCCCCTTCGGACGAGGTCTGCACCACGCGGGCGGCCGACCGGGCCGAGGCCGAGCGCCAGGCGGAGGAGGAAGCCGAAGAGGAAGCCGAGGAAGAGGACGAGGACGACGCAGCCGACGAGGAGGCCGAGAACGACACCTCCGGCTCCGGCGGCGGTTCAGGTTCCTCGGGCGGATCGGGCGACTGACCGGTAACGGACACACCGGACGCAGGGGCGTCACGGCGTATGGTTGCGGCTATAGCGTGACATCGGCTGACCGTGCTTCCCGAAAGGATCGCTCATGTCCGACCAGACCAGCCCCACGTTGTCCGTCCTCGGCCGTTTCGTCGACGGGGTCCGCGAGACCGCGCGGGCGGCAACGGTGTTCGGCGAACCGGTGTCCTCGGGCGGGACGACGGTGATCCCGGTGGCCCGGGTCGGGTTCATCGGTTCCCTGGGCGGCGGGGTGAGCCGCGCGATGATGCTCGGCGGCGACGGCGCGGGCGGGGTCGGCGTCACGCGGGCCCGGCCGTCGGGGTTCATCGTGCTCGACGGTGAGGGCGCGGAGTTCCGCGCGATCCGCCAGCCGGCGACCAGGCTCGCGCTGCCCTTGGCGGCGATCACGGCGGTGGCGGTCACGCGCATCGTGTCGGTGTCGGTGCGGGAGGCGCGGCGGCGCAAGAAGCTCGAGGTGCAGCGGGCCGAGAAGGAGTCCGTCGTCGAGGACTGAGCGCCCAGTTTCCGTCGAGGGGCCGGTGCCGTTGGTGTCGGCCCCTCCTTGTGTGACCCGGGCCGTATCGGCCCTGACCGGCGTCGGATAGCGTGCTCCCGCTGTTGGCACGTGCAAACGACGGGGGCGGCTCTTGTCCGGGGTCATCGTGGGGTTCGGGGTCATCGCGAGCATCGTGGCGGTGGGCTACCTGCTCGGGCGGTGGCCGGTGCTGGGGCCGCACGCGCGGGAGGTGCTCGGGCGCCTCGCGTTCTACGTGGCGAGCCCGGCGCTGTTGTTCACGCTGTTGGTCGATACCGATCTGTCCCTGATGGTGTCGGGCCCGGTCGTGGTCAGCCTGCTGAGCGTGTTCGCGGTCGCGTCGGTGTTCCTCGTGGTGGGCCTGGTGCGGCGCTGGGGCGTGGGACCCACGACGGCGGGCACGCTCGCGTCGAGCTACGTCAACGCCGGGAACCTGGGGCTGCCGGTGGCGGCGTACGTGTTGGGCGACGCGACGCTGGTGGCGCCGATCCTATTGCTGCAGTTGTTGGTGCTGGCGCCGGTGGGGTTGACGGTGCTGGACCTGAACCGGGGCGAGGTGCGCGGCCTGGGCCCGGTTGTACGGCGGTCGTTGGGGACCCCGGTGCGCAACCCGATCCTCATCGGGTCGTTGGCCGGTGTGGCGGTGTCGGCGTCGGGGTGGACCCCGCCGGGCCCGCTGATGGAGCCGTTCGAGCTGGTCGGGGCGATGGCGGTCCCGTCGATGCTGTTGGCGTTCGGCATATCGCTCAACGGCAGCCGGATGCCGGGCCGCGGCCCCGAGAAGGCGCCGATGTTCCTGGCCGTGGCGTTGAAGTCGCTGGTGCAGCCGGCGGTTGCGTGGGCGCTGGGGGCGTGGGTGTTCGCTCTCGAGGGTGCGGACCTGTTCTCGGTGGTGGTGCTGGCGGCACTGCCGACGGCGCAGAACGTGTTCAACTACGCGACGATGTACCGCACGTCCGAGGCGATGGTGCGGGAGGTCGTACTGGTGACGACGTTCCTGACGGTGCCGGTACTGCTCGGGGTGACCCTGCTCCTGGGGTGAGGCCTGCGCATGCGTCGGGCCCCAGCGGACGTCGGGCCCGCCCCCTGGAGGACGGGCCCGTGCTCGGAACCCTAGTTGTTGAAGGGCACACCCTCGACCTCGCCGAACGGGCCGGCGCGCAGGGTCATGTCGGCGACCTCGGCCGGCGGGGCGGAGAAGACGACGATGAGCTGGTAGGTGTTGCCCGGCTGCATCTCGTGCACCTCGTCGGCGAACGGCCCCATGTCGTCCTCACCGAACTGGAAGTAGGTGATGTACCGGGCCAGGTCGCTGTCGGGCTCCAGGAGCTGGAACCCGCCCAGGGTCCCGTCGGTGAAGTCCGCGGGCGCGCCCGGGAGCACACCGTCGTCGCCGGTCAGGTCCGGGGTGACCGGGTCGTCGCTGGTGTTGGTCAGCGAGACGGTGCTGATGACGTAGGCACCGTCGCGCACCAGGGGGTGGACCTCGAGCTCGACGTCCTCGTAGGTCTCGGTGGCCACGACCTCGGCGTCGGCCTCCTCGACGAAGTCGGCGGGCGGGAACACGTTGCGGTCGCTGGAACCGAGCACGCCATCGTCGCGTTCGGCGGACTGGCCGTCGATGTCGGCGGTGTCGACGGGGTACTCGAACTCGACGCGGCGGTTGCGGGCACGGGCCTCGTCGTCGTCGGATCCGCCCTCCTCGGCGACGGGTTCGTCGGCGCCGCGGCCCTCGAGATCGAAGGCGTGGTCGCTGCCGAGCTCTTCCTCGAGCACGTCGCGTACGGTCTCGGCGCGCTCCTCCGACAGGGTCTCGTTGTAGTCGTCGGTTCCCTTGCCGTCGGTGTGGCCGATGACAGTGATCTCGCGCTGTTCGGGGTCGATGTTGTTGGCGACGGAGGAGGCGGCCTCTCGCACGATCTCCTCGGCCTCGTCGGTGAGCTCGGCCTCGTCGAACTCGAACATCACGTCGGCCTTGAGCGCAACGGTCTCCTTGTCGCCGTCCCGTGTGGTCGAGGTCGTCTCGGAGTCGACGAAGCTCTCCAGACCGCCGGTGAACTCCACCTGGTCGCCGTCGGGGCGGCGGTTGTCGAACTCGAGCACGTCGCCCGCCTCGGGGACGGGGTCGCCGGGGCCACCGGTCATCTCGGCGCCGTCGGGGTCCTCGGGGTCGGCCTGTTCCTCGTCGACGTCCTGGACGGGGATGCCGGTCATGGCGCCCAGGCCGCTGCCGACATAGGTGAGTTCGGTGACGTCATCGGCGAAGCGCGGGAAGTAGAGGCGGTGGACGTTGGTGGCGTCGGTCTCGACGGGGAACATGTCGTCGGTGCGCGGGGGCACGGAACCGTAGGGCACGTCGTTGCCGTCCTGCAGCGGGCCGGCGGTCGCCCCGCTGACCGGGTCGACGAGGATCGGCGGCAGCCCGAGGGTGGTGTTGTTGCCGGTCAGGGGCGCGCGGATGGTCGACTCGTAGTGGAGCACCATGTAGTCATCGGTGCGTTCAAGGCCGGTTATGGAGAAGGTGGTCGGCACGTCCTGGCCGGTGTCCAGGAACACCGGTCCCTCGCGGGTGTAGGGGAAATCGGCCTCGACCTCCTCCTCGCGGGGTTCCTCGACGGTCTCCGCCGAGTTATCGGTGTCGGGGCGCTCCCGGTCTCCGGTGAGGTCACGGACCACGCCGCAGCTGGTCAGCGCCGTGGCCGCGGCAAGGACAGCGGCGGTCACCACCAGGCCGCGGCCGGTTCGGGGGGCTTCGGGGGACATGTGGGGCCTTCCTCGCGATCGTCGTGATGCGCGGTAGGACTCCACTCCGCCGGTTTCGGTTCCGGTCGTTGCCGTCCGGTCCGGGTTCCGGTCCGGTTTCGGCCACCGGGTGAACCTCGATCCGGGGCAGGTGCGGCGGTTCAGGTGTCGTCGGCCCGCCAGAGGGCAGAACTCCGTCGAGGGCCTGTCCCCCTCCCCCTTTGGGGGACGGGTCCGCCTCGCGGGAAGGGCCCGGACTCCACGGTCGGTGGTGTCCGGGCCCCCACTCGTGCCGGGCGCCTGCGCCGGGTCAGCCCCAGGCCAGAGCGGTCAACTCCGGGTCCTCCAGGGCCGTGCCGATGTCGCGCAGCACCTTCGAGCCGAGCTCACCGTCGACGAGCCTGTGGTCGAAGGAGAGCGCGAGGGTTGTCACCTTGCGCACGGCCAGTTCGCCCTCGTGCACCCACGGCATGTCGCGGATCTGACCGAAGGCGAGGATCGCCGCTTCCCCGGGGTTGATGATCGGGGTTCCGGCATCCACCCCGAACACCCCGACGTTGGTGATGGTGATGGTGCCGCCGGACAGGTCGGCCGGGCTGGTCCTGCCCTCGCGCGCCGTGTCGGTGAGCCCCTTGAGGGAGGCGGCGAGCTCGGGCAGGGCCTGGGCCTGGGCCTCCTTGATGTTGGGCACGACGAGCCCGCGGTCGGTGGCGGCCGCGATACCGAGGTTCACGTAGTCCTTGATCACGATCTCCTGGTTGGCCTCGTCCCAGGAGGAGTTGATCTCGGGGTGGCGGCGCACCGCCATGAGCAGGGACTTGGCCACCAGCAGCAGCGGCGACACCTTGATGTCGGCGAAGTCGGGGCGTTCGCGCAGCCGCTCGACCGCGTTCATCGTCCCGCTGATGTCGATCTGCAGGAACTCGGTGACGTGCGGCGCGGTGAAGGCGCTGTTCACCATGGCCGCGGCGGTGTGCTTGCGCACGCCCTTGACGGGGATGCGGCGCTCGCGGGCGCTGCGGTCCCCTGCGGCCGGCACGCCCTGGGCGGCCGGTGCGGCGGTCTCCGGTGCGGCTGCGGCGGGG
>NZ_ANBF01000186.1 GCF_000341025.1 Nocardiopsis salina YIM 90010
TGCCCGTGGGCGTGACAGACGCCAGGTCCACACCGAGGTCCTTTGCGAGCTTGCGCACCGGGGGTTTGGCCAGCGGGCGCCCCTGCGCAGGGCCCCCGTCGGGTGCGGCGCTCCCGTTCTGCGCCGCGGCACCGGCAGGGGCGGCCTCCTGGGCGGGTGCGGGTGCGGGTGAGGCCGGGACCGAGGGCGCGGGCGCGGAAGGCGCCGGGCGGCGGCGGGCGCGGCGCTGGGTGCTGGTCGCCTTCTCGCCGTAGCCGACCAGCGGTTTCTCCCGTTCCTCACCGTCGTCGGCAGGGGCTGGTGCCTCGGCGGCCGTGGCCGTGCCGCCGTCCTGTGCCTCGGCTTCGGCTCCCCCGGGGCCGGTGCCGTCGTCGATGGTGATGATGACCGTGCCGACCTCGACGGTCTCGCCCTCCTGGGCCCTGAGCTCCTTGACGGTGCCCGCGTGGGGGCTGGGCAGCTCCACGACCGCCTTGGCCGTCTCGATCTCGCAGATCATCTGGTTGACGGTGATCTCGTCGCCGGGCTTCACGTACCAGGTGAGCAGTTCGGCCTCGACCAGGCCCTCGCCGACGTCGGGCAGTTTGAACGCGTGCACGCCGTCGACGGCGGGGTCGCTCTTCTGAATCGCCATGTCCTGTGTCTTCCCCTGTTCCTGTCGTCGCCTAGTACGCGAAAGCCCGGTCCACACCGTCCAGAACGCGGTCAAGATCCGGAAGGTAGTGCTCCTCCAGACGCGACTGGGGATACGGGGTGTCGAACGCGGCGACGCGGATGACGGGCGATTCCAGGTGGTAGAAGCACTCCTCGGTGACACGTGCGGCGATCTCCGCTCCCGGGCCGCCGGTGAGGGTGGCCTCGTGGGTGACGACCAGGCGGCCGGTGCGCTTCACCGACTCCACGACCGTGGGGTAGTCGACCGGCGAGAGGGAACGCAGGTCGATGACCTCGATCGACCGTTCGGTGTCGGCCTCGGCGGCCTGCAGGGCGGTCTTGACCATGGGCCCGTAGGCGAGCAGGGTCGCGTCGGTGCCCGGGCGGGCGATGCGGGCCGCACCCATCGGGGTGGCGTCCTCGTAGGCGAGGTCGAGGTCGACCTCGGCCTTCTCGTAGTACCGGCGCTTGGGTTCGAGGAAGATGACCGGGTCCTCGCAGCGGATCGCCTGCTGGATGCCCCAGTAGGCGTCCTCCGGGGTGGCCACCGTCATGACCCGCAGCCCGGCGGTGTGCGTGAAGTAGGCCTCCGGGGACTCGCTGTGGTGCTCCACGGCGCCGATCCCGCCGCCGTAGGGGATGCGCATGACCACGGGCATGCTGAGCTTGCCGGCCGAGCGGCGGCGCATCTTCGCGAGCTGGGTGAAGGTCTGGTTCGTGGCGGGGAAGAAGAACCCGTCGAACTGGATCTCCACGACCGGGCGGTAGCCGCGCATGGCCATGCCGATGGCGGTGCCGACGATGCCGGACTCCGCCAGCGGGGTGTCGATGACCCGGTCGGCGCCGAAGTCCTTGTGCAGGCCGTCGGTGACACGGAAGACCCCGCCGAGGCGGCCGACGTCCTCGCCCATGACCAGGACCTTCGGGTCGTGTTCCATGGCGGCGCGCAGGCCGGCGTTGATGCCCTTGCCGATGGTGAGTTTGTTGCTCATGGCCTAGCGGCCCCCTTCCGTCCCGGCGTCCTCGAAGGAGGCCAGGTACTCCGCGAACTCGGACCGCTGCTGGTCGATGTGGACGTTGGGTTCGGCGTAGACCTGGTCGAAGATCTCGAGCGGTTCTGGGTCGGGCAGGGCGCGGCACTGCGTGCGCACCTGCTCGCCGATCCGCTCGGCCTCCTCGTCCACGGAGGCGAAGAACGCGTCGTCGGCCAGGCCGCCCGCCTCGAGGTGGCGGCGGACCCGCAGGATCGGGTCCTTGGCCTTCCACTCGTCGAGCTCGGCGGAGGCGCGGTAGCGGGTGGGGTCGTCGTTGGTGGTGTGGGCGCCCATGCGGTACGTGAACGCCTCCACGAGCGTGGGGCCGTTGCCCTCGCGGGCGTTGGCGAGCGCGGCGCGGGTCACGGCCAGGCAGGCCAGGACGTCGTTGCCGTCCACGCGCACACCGGGGAACCCGTAGCCGGCGGCGCGGCGGTAGATGGGGATGCGGGACTGCCGGTCCAGGGGCTCGGAGATCGCCCACTGGTTGTTCTGGCAGAAGAAGACGACGGGCGCGTTGTTGACGGAGGCGAAGTTGAAGGCCTCGTTGGTGTCGCCCTGGCTGGTGGCCCCGTCGCCGAAGTAGGCGATCACGGCGCTGCCGTCCTCGCCGACGGCGCCGTCGCGCTGGAGGCCCATGGCGTAGCCGGTGGCGTGCAGGGCCTGGCTGCCGATGACGATCGTGTACAGGTGCAGCCCGTGTTCGTGGGGGTCCCACCCGCCGTTGGTGACGCCGCGGAACATGCCGAGCAGTTCCCTGGGTTCGATACCGCGGCACCAGGCGACGCCGTGTTCGCGGTAGGACGGGAACGCCATGTCGCGTTCGGTGAGGGCGCGGCCGGAGCCGATCTGGGCGGCCTCCTGGCCGAGCAGTGAGGCCCACAGGCCCAGTTCGCCCTGGCGTTGGAGTGAGACCGCCTCGTTGTCGACGCGGCGGACCAGGACCAGGTCCCGGTACAGGGCGCGGATCTCCTCCGCGCTGATCTCCAAGGGGTAGTCGGGGTGGCCCGTGAGCTCACCTTCGGGTGTCAGGAGCTGGATGAGCTCCGGTTCTTCGTGCGCGGTGGTGTCCGACACGTCGCTCCTCGGGTTCTCGGGGCCGAATTCGCGCGGGTGACGCCGATCGGCCGGATCACGGTCCGCTCACCCGGGGTGTGGGCACAGCGGACAGCCCTCCCCATATCGTGACAGAACTCACTACGGAGAGCGCAAGACCCGGACGTCACCTTTTCCGTCCGGCCACCATGATCCAAGAACCTTCGAGAGACTCGTTAGCAGGGCTTCCTAGCATGTACAAGGTCTTCCGACAACTTTGTGGCCGCTTGTCGGAGACGCGGCGGTCACGGCGCGCAATTGCTTCCTGGGGCGCCGCGACACAGCACGGCCCGGCCTCGGTGACGGGCCGGGCAGATCGTCGCAGGGGGTCGCACGAGGGGCCGGGGAGCACGGAGCGCTCCCATCACGCTCGGCACACGCGCCTCACTGCTCGGGAACACGCATGCCGCGCTCACGCCCGTAGTCGGCGAGCATCTCGCGCAGCTGGCGGCGGGCACGGTGCAGGCGCGACATCACGGTGCCCAGCGGGGTGTCCATCCGCTCGGCGACCTCCTTGTAGGCGTAACCCTCGATGTCGACGAGGTAGATGACCTCCTGGAAGTCCAGCGGCAACCGGGCCAGGGCCTGCTTGATGTCGCTGTCGGGCAGGTGGTCCAGCACCTCGGTCTCGGCCGAGCGCATCCCCGACGAGGTGTGCGCCTCAGCGGCGGCCAGCTGCCAGTCCTTGATCTCGTCGGTGGTCTCCTGGCGCGGCTCGCGCTGCTTCTTGCGGTAGCCGTTGATGAAGGTGTTGGTGAGGATCCGGTACAGCCACGCGCGCAGGTTCGTGCCGGCGCGGAACTGGTGGAAATTGGCGAAGGCCTTGGCGAACGTCTCCTGAACGAGGTCTTCGGCGTCGGCCGGGTTGCGGGTCATACGCAGGGCCGTGGGATAGAGCTGGTCGGCGAACGGCGTGACCGCGGTGGCGAAGTCGAGCGTCTGCTCCTGCTGGTGCTCGGCGCGCTCGTCGCGGGCCTCACCGGTCTTGGGAGTCTGGTCCATTTCGATAGTCGTCAAGATTCCCCCTCAGGACGACCGCGGACGATCTCTTCCACCCGGTTAGACGCCACCCGATGTCTCCAATGATGACACCAATGGCCGTGAGACGGGTCACTGGCCCCTAGAACTCAGCTCCATCGAAGGTAAATCTGCGGCGTGTCGACGGGCCATGGCCTGCTCGGACCCCCTCTCGGGTGGCCCTCGCCGGACCCCGGTGCCGTACGCTGGCGTCGCCCCCTTTGCGAGGCCCCCGTGATGCCCGGCGGCCGGCAGGGGCACACCCGTCGACTCTCTTCCTGTGGAGGACCCATGGCCCGCGTCGTTGTGGACGTCATGCTCAAGCCGGAGATCCTGGACCCCCAGGGCCAGGCCATCGCAGCGGCCGGCTCCCGGCTGGGCTTCGAGGGCGTCAAGGAGGTCCGCCAGGGCAAGCGCTTCGAGGTCGAGATCGACGGTGAGCTCGACGACGCGGCGGTGGCCGAGGTGCGCCGCATGGCCGAGACCCTGCTCGCCAACACCGTCATCGAGGAGTTCGAGGTCCGCCCCGCCTCCTGACACGCGGCGGAACAGTTGCGCACCGGACCGTCCGACGGCCGGCGCGGACCGGCCCGAAACCCTCCCGAACCGGGACCGGAGCGTCACGAGTGCCGGGTGTGTCCGACACCGGACGGCCGTGCCCTGCAGGGCACGGCCGTTCGTTTTACTCACCAGGGGTCGGGAACGTCTCCATACGTGTCGAGCACCTGACCGACCAGGAGCACGAGAGGTGGACGCATGGACGCCGGTTTCTCGATCACGCTCCCCCGACAGGCGTACACGGTGGCCGTGGTACGCGACATCCTCGACACCCTCCTCACCCGCGGCGGGCTGTGCCGTGAATGCGTCGACGACATCCTCCTGGCCGTGTCCGAGGCCGGCGCCAACGCCGTCGAACACGGCGGTCCTGCCCCCGACTACACCGTGGAGGCCGAGCTCGGGCCCAGATGGTGCGAGGTGCGCGTCTCACACACCGGGCGGGCGCCGGACGAGGCCCATCTGGCCGAACGTTTCGCCAACGACCCCGTGCCCCTCCCGAGTCCGGATGCAGAATCGGGCAGGGGCATCGTTCTGATGCGCTACCTCATGGACGAGGTCGCCTTCCAGGACGAGCCGCGCACCATGGTCGCGCTCCGCAAGCGGCGCACCGCCTGCGACCGGCCGTTGGACTCACCGCCACCCGAGCGCAGCACCCGCTACGCACTCCTCTGACACCGGTCGGCCGCCGTTCCTCTCAGTCGGCGGACAGCTGTGGCGCACGCCATGGTCACCGCCGAGCACTCGTCGAGAACCACACCCCCGCCCCCTTTCCGGGCCCCCGACTTGGGATGATCACACAGGCCAGGGTGCTCCCGGAGGGGACTTCGTCGTACCCGAGCACAGGCGAACGGGTACGCTGCAGACGAAGGCACCGTCCGCCGCGTGACGGGGGCGGGGAGGCCCCACCGGGAGCCTCCCGAGCCGGACCGATCTCCTCGCCGAACGACTTTTCCGGAGTGTGCACATGACAGCCCGCGTGGGCGTCGTCACCTTCCCAGGCTCCCTCGACGACAAGGACGCGGCGCGTGCCGTCGCGCTGGCGGGGGCCGACCCCGTCCCGCTGTGGCACGGCGACGCCGACCTCAAGGGTGTGGACGCCGTCGTCCTGCCCGGCGGTTTCTCCTACGGCGACTACCTGCGCTGCGGCGCCATCGCCCGGTTCGCCCCGCTCATGGGCGAGCTCGTGCCCGCCGCACGGTCGGGCACGCTGCCAGTGCTGGGCATCTGCAACGGGTTCCAGATCCTGGCCGAGAGCCACCTGCTGCCCGGCGCGCTGACCCGCAACGCCTCCCTCCGCTTCGTCAACCGCGACCAGGTATTGCGTGTGGAGAACACCCGTACCGCCTGGACCAATGGTTACAGCGAGGGCCAGGAGGTCCTCGTGGTTCTCAAGAGCGGCGAGGGGTGCTACGTCGCCGACGAGGAGACCCTCGACCGCTTGGAGGCCGAGGGGCGGGTCCTGGCCCGCTACGTCGGCGAGAACCCGAACGGTTCCTACCGCGGTATCGCCGGGGTCTCCAACGAGCACGGCAACGTCGTGGGCCTCATGCCACACCCCGAGCACGCCGTCGAGGCGCTGACCGGCCCCTCCACCGACGGGCTCGGTTTCTTCGCCTCGATCCTCACCCATCTGGGCTCCCGCACACCCGAGCCGGCCTAGGCGCCGGCGAACACGAACGATCTGGGGGACGATCCTTCCAATGATGGCGCTGCTGCGCTCCCGAAGAACGATGTTCATCCTCGCCGCGGTGGTCATCGTCGGACTCGTGGTCTCCGGGGGGATCGGGCTCGTGCAGTCGATGTCCACCGTCGCGCAGACCGAGCAGGGCCCCGGACAGGGGCAGGAAGGCGGCGGTCAGGGCGGCGAGGGCGGCCCCGAACCGCTGGAGGCTCCCGAAGCCGGCGTTCTCGGCCAGGCGCCGACCGGGTTGGAGTACTCCTCCGAGGAGGACGACGTCGAGTGCGTCCCGGCCGAGTGCATCCGGCTCGTGTCGGTCATGACCACCGACGAGGACGCAGACGTCAGCTCCGACGAGGCGGTCGAGGCGGTCTACGACGGCCTGCTGGAGCAGAACTGGGGCCAGCTCCTGCCCGAGGGCGCCGAGGAGCCGGACGACGTCCCCCTGAGCGAGACCATCATGACCGACGGCGAGGTCATGGTCGCCGACGCCACCGAGCACGAGTCCGACGGCGCCGTCGCCGTCCTCATGGTCGGCAACGCGAACCCGCCCGCCGACTGATCCGCGCGTCACTCCCGGCCGGGGCGCCCTTCCCGCCCACGGCCGGGGACGGCACGGCCCGCTCCACAACCGCACACCCCGAACGGAACGACGCATGTCTGAAGTACCCGGTCTCGACACCGTCTCCGCGGCTCTCGGCCACCCGGACACGCCGCAGCCCTACGCCGAGCTCGGCATGGCCGACGACGAGTACGCGCGGGTCCGCGAGATCCTGGGCCGCCGCCCCACCGCGGCCGAGTTGGCCATCTACTCGGTGATGTGGAGCGAGCACTGCTCCTACAAGTCCTCGAAGGTGCACCTGCGCCAGTTCGGGGAGAAGGCGCCCGAGAGCGACGCCCTGCTCGTGGGCATGGGCGAGAACGCCGGCGTGGTCGACGTCGGCGACGGACGCGCGGTGACCTTCAAGATCGAGTCGCACAACCACCCCTCGTACGTGGAACCGCACCAGGGTGCGGCCACGGGTGTGGGCGGCATCGTGCGCGACATCCTGACGATGGGCGCGCGGCCGGTCGCGGTCATGGACGCGCTGCGGTTCGGACCCGCCGAGGCCGACGACACCAAGCGGGTCCTGCCCGGCGTGGTCTCGGGGATCTCCTTCTACGGCAACTGCCTGGGGCTGCCCAACATCGGCGGTGAGCTGGGCTTCGACGCCGGCTACCTCGACAACCCGCTGGTCAACGCCCTGTGTGTGGGTGTCATGCGGCACGAGGACATCAAGCTCGCGGAGGCGCCCGGCCCCGGCAACAAGGTCGTGCTGTTCGGCGCCACGACCGGTCCGGACGGCATCGGCGGCGCGTCGGTTCTGGCCAGCGCCACCTTCGACGACGAGTCGCACAGCAAGCGGCCCAGCGTGCAGGTCGGCGACCCGTTCATGGAGAAGCTGCTCATCGAGTGCAGCCTCGAACTGTTCGGCAAGGACCTCGTCGTCGGTGTCCAGGATCTGGGCGCCGCGGGTGTCTCGTGCGCGACCACGGAGCTCGCAGCGGGCGGCACCGGCGGCATGAACATCCAGCTGGACCGCGTCCCGCTGCGTGACCACCGGCTCACCCCCGAGGAGATCCTCATGAGTGAGTCGCAGGAGCGCATGATGGCGATCGTGGAACCGGGGAAGATGGATGCGTTCCTGGACGTCTGCGAGAAGTGGAACATCCTCGCCACGGAGATCGGCGAGGTCACCGACGTGTCCGAGGAAGAGGCCGAGCGCGGCGGCCGCCTGGTCATGACCTGGAACGGCGAGACGGTCGTGGACATGCCCCCGCGGACCGCCTCGGACGAGGGCCCCGTCTACCAGCGTCCCTACGCGCGGCCGGAGTCGCAGGACACTCTCCAGGCCGACGACGCCGCCGAGCTCCCCCGCCCGGAGAACGACGCCGAGCTGCGCGAGCACGTGCTGCGTGTGCTGGGCGCGCCCGGTGTGGGCGACCCGACGTGGGTCACCCAGCAGTACGACAGCTACGTGCGCGGGGACACGGTCGTCTCGGCGCCGCACGACTCCGGGATGATCCGGGTCTCCGACGACTCCTACCGGGGCGTGGCGCTGGCGACCGACGGCAACGGCCGGCACACACGCCTGGACCCGTACAC
Organism: Nocardiopsis salina YIM 90010; assembly: GCF_000341025.1. Classification (GTDB taxonomy): domain Bacteria; phylum Actinomycetota; class Actinomycetes; order Streptosporangiales; family Streptosporangiaceae; genus Nocardiopsis; species Nocardiopsis salina. Next base: position 8,183 of record NZ_ANBF01000186.1, read on the forward strand.
GGGCACGCAGCTCGCGTACGCGGAGGCGTTCCGGAACGTGGCGGCCACCGGCGCTCGGCCTCTGGCGGTGACCAACTGCCTCAACTTCGGTTCGCCCGAGGACCCGGGGGTCATGTGGCAGTTCGCCGAGTCCACCCGCGGGCTGGCCGACGCCTGCCGGGCGCTGGGCACCCCGGTGACCGGCGGCAACGTCAGCTTCTACAACCAGACCGGTGAGAAGCCGATCAACCCGAGCCCCGTCATCGGTGTGCTCGGTGTGGTCGACGACGTGCGCAAGCGGCTGCGGTCCGGGTTCGAGGCCGACAACGCGACGGTGCTGCTGCTGGGCACGACCCGCCCGGAGCTCTCCGGTTCGGCGTGGGCCGACACCGTGCACGGCCACCTGGGCGGGCAGCCCCCGCAGGTGGACCTGGCCGCTGAGGCCGCGCTGTCCGAGGTCCTGGCCGAGGCCGCCGAGCAGGGGCTGGCGGAGTCGGCACACGACCTGTCGGACGGCGGTCTGGCGGTCGCGCTGGCCGAGTCGGCGCTGCGCGGCGGCAAGGGCGCGCGCCTGGAGCTCGACGGGGACGCGTTCACGACGCTGTTCAGCGAGTCCGGTGCGCGGGCGCTGGTGGAGACCACCGGCGACAACGCCGCGGCGGTGCGTGAGCTGGCCGAGCGGCACGGGGTCCCGGTGACGGAGCTGGGCACGGTCGGAGGCGACACCCTGGCGGTGTCCCACGCCCGAGGCACGGTCGAGATCGCCCTGACCGACCTGCGTGCCTCCTACGAGTCCGCGCTCCCGGCGCTCATGAACGGCGTGTGACCCGCGTCCGCCTTCTGCGAGAGGGGTGCCCCGGTTCCCGGGGCGCCCCTTCGCTTTTCCCGGAGGGCCGGTTGTTCAGGGTGACGGGGAGACGGCAGTGAGGCCGACTGCTTCGGCGTCCTCGACGAGCCTCTCGTCATAGGCGACGAAAGCGCTGACCAAGGATCCGAGACCCGAAGCAGCGGCGACGTGCAGAGCGTCGGGCGAGCGGAGCCCGGCCCCGGGCGCAAGCGCGCAGGCGGCGTCGAAGGTCTCGACCGGCATCCTGACGTGTGCTGCTCGGCCGAGCCGCTCCTGGGCACGCCTCCATGGTGCCGGCGTGCACACCGTGCATGGAGTGCCCGCGGGAGTTCGGTGCGCGTGGGGTGGCTCGTGATCCGGCGATCGGTGCCGTGCTCGTCGAGCCAGTCGACCAGGGCTCGTGCTTCGACCGCGTCCTCGAACAGCTTGAGCGCTGCCGAGGTGTCGAGGTGGACGAACATCAACGGTCGTCCTCCTCCGCCCTCGGCTCGGCCGGCGCATCGGTCGCGGGCCTCGTCCCGGGGGCGAACGGCTCACGTCCATGGCCTCAGCCTCACCCGCGTCGGGCAGGCCGTCGAGGTCAGAGGGCTGTCAGGCGCTTTTCTCACGTGTCTGACAGAGCTTCTTCGGGTGCGCCTTCCTGTCTTCTCCGGATGACCGGGAGAGCGGGGGTTTCCTGGTGGGTATGGGGCGGGTGAGGGCCGCGGCGGGGGGTCGCGGGCAACGACGGCGGGGGCACCGGTAGAACAAGAGACGGCCGTCGTCGAGGAAGGAGCCGCTCCATGCGTGGAGGAAGACTCAAGGGTGCGCTCGGCAGCGCGGACCGTCCCGCCAGCGCCCTGGGGTTCCGCAGGGTGCTCGCCGTGTTCGGTGCGCTCGTCATGCTGATCGGTGCGATCGCCGCGTTCACGATGACCGACCAGACGTGGCTCGTGATCGTGCTCGGCGCGGGGTTCTTGGCCGCATGCGTGAACGTGTACTGGGTGAGCCGTCGGCTGCACTTCGAGCGCTGACGCGCTCCAGATGTGCGCCTGGTGCGTTCTGCCCGGGTGCTCGTGAGTGTGCGCCCGGTCGGCCGGTCCCCGTCGACCGATCGGGCGACACCACGGTTCATCCTGAAGAGTCACCCGGTTCGTCCGCCGCACCGACGCGCTCGCCGCCGACCGATCCTCGGCGACGGCGGTCCCGACCACCAGGAGATCGTCGACCTGCTGCTGGGGGCCGGGCCGATGCGACGAGGTGGCACCAGAGGTAGCACTTTTCCAGAACCGAAGGCACACACGAACGGGCGGGGACCGGACCCGGCCCCCGCCCGTTCACATCCCGATCAGCGGGTGCGTGTCTCGTACCCCTCGGGGAGCCAGGACTCCACCTGGTCGCGGTTCTCGTCGACCCAGACCTCGGCGGCCTGGTCGGGGTCCATGCCCTCGTCGGCGATCATCCCGGCGACCTCGTTCTGGTCGGCGTTGCTCCAGTTCCAGTTGTCCAGGAACCGGTACGCCAGGTCGTCGTTCTCGGCGAACCCCTTGCGGAAGATCTTGTTGAGATCGTAGGCGGGGTAGTCACAGGGCACGTACTCGAGGTCGTCGTCGCAACCCTCGAAGTAGACGGGGAAGTCGACCTTGACCAGGTCCAGCTCCTCCTGGATCCAGTGCGGCTCGTTGGAGTAGAACAGCACCGGTTCCTCATCGGCGTACCTGCGCTGGACCTCGGTGATCTGCGCGGCCTCGGAGCCGGCGTAGACGATCTCCAGGTCCATGTCGAAGGCGTTGATCATGCCCTCGTCCTGCGTGGCGAACCCGGGCGCACCGCCCAGGAACTCGACCTTGTCCCCGGTCTCCGGGGTCTGGAACAGGTCGGTGTTCTCGCGCAGGCCCTCGGGCGTGAGCAGCTCGGGCTGTTCCTCCGCCAGGTAGGCGGGCATGTACCAGCCGATCACGCCCTCGTTGCCGGTGGAACCGCCGTCCACGACGGTGTCGTTGCCATCGGGACCGTAGAGCTCGTAGAGGTCGTCGTGCCCCCAGTTCTCCAGGATCACGTCGAGAACCCCTTGGTCCAGGGCCTGCCACGAGGGCTGTTCATCCACGCGCACGAGCTGGACGTCGTAGTCCATGTCCTCCTGCAGCACGTGTTCCAGCACCGCGGCGCTGGCCTCGTAGCCGACCCAGCCGTTGAGAGCGATCCGGACCGAGTTCGGGTCGCGGGCGATCTCGTCGGTGCGCACGGCGCAGGAGCTGACCATCACGAGGGCGAGGCCGACGGCGAAGTACCGCATCAGCGCGCCCCTTCTCGCGAATCTAGGCACTGGGTGCCCTCCTTCCCTGCGTGACCCGGTCCAGGAAGAGACCCAGGAAGAGGATCGCCAGACCGGAGGCCAGACCCAGTCCCAGCTCGTTCTGGGCGAGCCCGAAGACCACGTCGAAGCCGAGCGATCCGGCCCCGACGAGTGCACCCATGACGACCATGGACAGCACGAGGATGATTGCCTGGTTGACGGCCATGCGCAGGGACGCGCCGGCCATCGGCAGCTCCACCTTGGTCAGCATCTGCCAAGGGGTGGACCCCTGCGAGACCGCGGCCTCACGGGTCCCGGCCGGAACGCCGCGGATCCCGTCGTCGACCAGGCGGATCACCGGCGGCAGGGCGAAGACGACCGCCGCTACCAGCGCCGGCACACGGCCGATCGTGAACAGCGCGACCGCCGGGATCAGGTACACGAACGGCGGCAGCGTCTGCATTGCGTCCAGGATCGGGCGCAGGATCGCCGCGAACACGTCGTGGCGCGACATCAGCACACCGATGACCACACCCACCAGGATCGTGACGACCGAGGCCACGAGCACCTGCGAGAGGGTGTCCATCGCGTTGTTCCACACTCCGAGCAGGCCGATGGCCACGAAGGAACCGCCGGAGACCAGCGCCGGACGCACCCCGCCGAAGATCCACCCGAGGGCTGCGGCCGCCAGGACCACCAGCCACCAGGGCGTACCGGTGAGCAGTGCGCTGAGCGGGCCCAGGACCCAGTCGAGCAGCCACGTGCCGAGCGAGGCGGTGAACCCGCCGATCGCCGACTGCAGAGCGTCGTAGAACGCGTTGACCGGCACGGCCACGTCGACCGCGACGTTGCGCGGCCACCCGCCCTGGCCGAGGAACCGGGCCCCGGCCACGACCGCGGCCACGACCAGCAGACCGCCGCCGAGCACCGGCCACCGCAGCCTTTCGGGGACGTCCGGCGTGTGCGCACCGTGTCCGACGGCGCCGGTGACGCGGTCCATGGCGATGGCGAGCATGACGATCGCGATACCGGCCTGGAACGCCTGGCCCACGTTGACCTGGGCCAGCGCCTGGTAGATGGCGTCACCGAGACCACCGGCACCGATGACCGACGCGATCACGACCATGGAGACCGCGAGCATGATGGTCTGGTTGACGCCGAGCAGGATCGTGCGCTTGGCGAGCGGGATCTGCACCTTGGTGAGGATCTGCCACGGGGTGGACCCCAGCGAGGTGGTCGCCTCGACGGCCCCCTCGGGGACCTGTCGGATCGCCATCGCGGTGATGCGTGCGACCGGCGGCAGTGCGTACACCGCGGTGACCACGGCGGCGGCCGGGTTGCTGATGCCGAACAGCAGCACGAACGGCAGCAGGTAGGCGAACGCCGGCATGATCTGCATGAAGTCCAGCACGGGACGCAGGGCCCGGTGGAACCGGTCGCTGCGGCCGGCCAGGATCCCCAGAGGTACACCGAACAGCAGGGCGATGCTCACCGAGGTGATGATCAGCGCCAGCGTTGTCATGGACTCGTTCCACAGCCCGGTGAACGCGAATGTCCCGAAGGCGGCCAGCACCAGGAGCGCCACGCGCCATCCGGCCACACGCCAGGCGCCGAGCACGCCGAGGACCGTCACACCGGCCCAGGTGAGGAAGTCCAGGACCTGGTTGATCAGCACGACCGCCGACCCCAGCCCCACAGAGATGTAGTTGAAGAAGTAGAGGAACAGCGGGCTGTCGTTGCGGTTCTCGACGATCCACGCGTAGAGGCCGTCGAGCCGGGCCATGAAGCTCTCGCCGACCGCAGTCGGGAAACCGCCCGCCCAGGAGGGGTTGCCCATCATCCGCGCGGACGCGTACCCCGCGAGCACCACGGCCAGCACGATCAGGGCCTGGAACCAGCTGCGGCGCCACACTCCCCCGCTGTCGGCCGCGGCGACCTCCCCGCCCGGGGAGGTCGCCGCGGTCTGTGTCGTCACGGCCACGTCACGCACCGCTTCCGGTCGGGACGGTGTCCTCTCGTCCGTACACGAGGTCCTCGGAGTTGTCCCCGACGATCGCGGCGACGGCCTCGGCGTCCTCGAGCTGATCCTCGGCGATGGCCCGCAGGACGTCGTCGCGTCCCACGTAGCCGAGGAGGCGATCCCCCTCGACGACCCGCACCGGGGCGACGCTCGCCGCGAGCAGCGGCAGGACCTCCGACAGCACGGTGCCCGGCTCGACGCCGGGGCCGTCGGTGCGCTCCTCCGGGAAGGCGTCGCGCACGAGCCAGCGCGCGGTGAGCACGGTGGTGCGGGCGACGTCGGACGTGAAGTCGGCGACGTAGGAGTTGGCGGGGCGGCCCACGACCTCTTCGGGCGTGCCGACCTGGACGAGTTCGCCGTCGCGCATGATGGCGATTCGGTCGCCCAGTTTCAGGGCCTCCTGGAGGTCGTGGGTGATGAAGACCGACGTCTTGTGCAGCTCCTTCTGGAGCCGGACGACCTCGTTCTGCATTTCACGGCGGATCAGCGGGTCCAGTGCGCTGAAGGGCTCGTCGAACAGCAGCACCTGCGGGTCGACCGCCAGCGCGCGGGCCAGGCCCACACGCTGCTGCATACCGCCGGAGAGCTGGCCGGGGCGCGAGTTCTCGTACCCGCTCAGTCCGACCATCCCGATCATCTCGCGGGCACGCTCGTAGCGTTCGGCGCGCGGGACCCCCCGGATCTCCAGTCCGTAGGCGACGTTGTCGATGATCTTGCGGTTGGGCAGGAGCCCGAAGTGCTGGAAGACCATCGCGATCTTGCGGCGGGGCCGGTCCCNGAGCAGCACCTGCCCGGAGGTGGGCTCGATCAGGCGGGTCAGACAGCGGATCAGTGTGGACTTACCTGATCCGGACAGTCCCATGACCACGAAGATCTCACCGGGGCGCACATCGAAGGACACGTCGCGCACGGCGACGGTGGTGCCGGTCTCCTGCTTGATCGTGTCGCGGCCGGCCTCCTCGAGGTCGGTACCGATGACACTGTCGGCGTTCCTGCCGAAGATCTTCCACAGGTTGCGGACGGAGAAGGTCACGTCCGCGGCGTCCTCCGGGGCACCGGCGAGTTCGGTGGTCGGGACGGTCATCGGGCCTCCTCGTTCTGGGCCAGGCGATCCTCGCGGATCAGGTCCGCGGCACGCTCGCCCAGGGTGAGGACCATGACCATCGGGTTGGGTGTGGGAAGGGTGGGGAAGACGGACGCGTCGGCCACGCGCAGCCCCTTGAGGCCGCGCACGCGCAGGCGCGGGTCGACGACGGCGCCGTCGTCGTCCGCGGCGCCCATGCGGCATGTACCGGCCGGGTGGTAGACGGTGTGCGCGGCGCGGCGGCCGTACTCCGAGAGCTCCTCATCGGTCTGCACCTTCGGTCCGGGCGCGACCTCGCGCTTGAGCCACGACTTGAACGGCTCGGCGTCGGCGACCTCGCGCGCGACCTTGAGGCCGTCGACGATGGTCTGCTCGTCGTACCCGTCGGGGTCGGTGAAGTAACGGAAGTCCAGCGCCGGGTGCACCTTCGGGTCGGAGCTGGTCAGGGACAGCTTTCCGCGCGAACGGGACCGCGGGATGTTGGGGGTCATGCAGACCGCGTAGCCGTCCTCGGGCGAGTCGTACCCGAGACGCTTCGTATTGTCGTCGAAGGGGATCTGGTAGATGTGGAACATCAGGTCCGGGCGCGGGTCGGACTCGTCGCGGCGCACGAACAGGGCCGCGTCGGAGTCCATGACCGTCTCCTCGGGGACCCGGCGCTCGGTCTCCCACATGATGATCGACTCGGGGTGGTCCTGGAGGTTCTCGCCCACGCCCTTGAGGTCGTGACGGGGCTCGATACCCACCGACGACAGTTCCTCGGCGTTGCCGATCCCGTTGAGCATGAGCAGGCGCGGGCTGTCGATCGCGCCTGCGGACAGGATGACCTCCTGGCGGGCGTTGACGGTGACGCGCTCGCCGTCCACGGTCGTGGCGCTGACACCGGTGGCGCGGTCGCCGTCGAACTCGAGCCGGTCGACCCAGGTCTCCAGCATCACGGTGAGGTTGTCGCGCACGCCCATGATCGGGTGCAGGTAGGCGACCGACGCCGAGGAGCGGTGCCCGGTGTAGGGGTCGTAGGAGATCGACAGGAATCCCGCGCCGTCCGCGAAACCGCCGCCGTGGGAGGTCTTGGCGTTGAAGTCCTCCACGACCGGGACGCCCGCCGCCTCCGAGGCCGAGGACACCCAGTCCTTGACCATGTCGTTGCGGTCCTTCTCGGCGATCGGAACGATGTTGTTCTTGAGACGGTCGGCGTAGGACTGCACCGTGGCGTTGTCCCAGCCCTCCGCGCCTGCGGCGACCCACTCGTCAAGGTCCTCGGCGAAGGGGCGGAAGCTGATGAGTGTGTTGTGGGAGGAGCATCCGCCCAGGACACGGGCGCGCGAGTGCAGGATGTGCGAGTTGCCGCGCGGCTGTTCCGTGGTCGTGTACTTCATGTCGAGGTCGCTGTCGAGAACGCTCAGCCACTCCTTGAGGCGGAGCACGTTCTCGTGGTCGCGGTCGTCGGGACCGGCCTCGATGACGCAGACGGTGGTGTTGGGGTCCTCGGTCAGGCGGTTGGCGATGACCGGGCCCGCCGTCCCGCCTCCGACGATGACGTAGTCGTAGGTGTGCTCTTGTGTCGACACGGCCTGATTCCTCTCGTTTCTCATTCCTGGGGGTACGCGGGGGAACCGACCTCTGGTGCCGTCATGTTCGACGTGTGCTTCTCTTGTGGCCGGATCTTCCGTCTCACCTCCCGTGCCCCCGCAGGGCCGGGAGGGGCCCGGCGACGTGTCGGGCGGTCACGTCGCAGGGCAGTCGTCCGCCCCGGCACAGCGCTGCCGCGCCGGGGCGGGTTGGGTGCGGGGCGCCGGGGCGCCCCGCGTTCACACCGCGCTCAGCCGAACCAGCGCTGCGGTTCGGGTGCGAGGTTGCGGTAGATGTGCTTGGCCTCGCGGTACTCGTCCAGGCCGGCGAGACCCAGCTCGCGGCCGACACCGCTCTGCCCGAATCCGCCCCACTCGGCGCCCGGGATGTAGGGGCCGTAGTCGTTGACCCACACGGTGCCGTGGCTCAGACCGGCGGCCACCCGCTCACCGCGGCCGGTGTCGGCGGTCCACACGCCGCCGGACAGGCCGTAGTCGGTGTCGTTGCCGAGCTCGATCGCCTCGTCCTCGGTGCGGAAGCGCTCGACCGTCACGACCGGGCCGAAGACCTCGGCCTGGACGATGTCCATGGAGCGGTCGCAGTCGACGAAGACGGTCGGACGGTAGAAGAAGCCGTCCTGGAGCTCGGGCTCGTCGGGGCGCTTGCCGCCGGCGATGACACGGGCGCCCTCCTCGACACCGCGCGCCACGGCCTTCTCGACCTTGGCTCGGTGCTCGGCCGAGACCAGCGGACCGCAGCGCACACCCTCGACCTGGCCGCGGCCGATCCGGATCGCCTCCGCGCGTCGGGCCAGTTCGGCGGTGAACTCGTCGTGGATGTCCTCGTGCACGATGAGGCGCGCACCGGCGGAGCAGACCTGACCCGAGTGGAAGAACGCGGCGTTGAGCGCGTAGTCCACGGCGGTGTCGAGGTCGACGTCCGGGAAGATGATGTTCGGGTTCTTCCCGCCGAGCTCCAGCGCGATCTTCTTGACCGTGTCGGAGGCGGCCGCCATGATCCGACGCCCCGTGATCAGGCCACCGGTGAAGGAGACCAGGTCGACGTCGGGGTGCTCGGACAGCGGCGCACCGGCCTCGGGGCCGGTGCCCAGGACCATGTTGACCACACCGGCCGGCGCGCCGGCCTCGGTGGTCAGGTCCACGAGCTTGGCGGTGGTGACCGGGGTGATCTCGCTGGGCTTGATCACCATGGTGTTGCCCGCGGCGATGGCCGGGGCCATCTTCCAGGCGAGCTGGAGCAGCGGGTAGTTCCACGGCGTGATCATGCCGCAGACACCCACGGGCTCGTAGACGACCTTGCTCTGGATGCCCTCGGGCGCGGCGACGACACGCCCGGCGTCCTTGTCGGCAAGACCGGCGTAGTAGCGGAAGACGTTGGTGACGTCGTCGACGTCGATCCCGCCCTCCTCGATGGTCTTACCGGTGTCGAAGGACTCCATGACGGCGATCTCGTGCCGGTCGCGTTGGAGCAGGTCGGCGATGCGGTCCAGGATGCGTCCGCGCTCTTCGGCGGGTGTGCTGCGCCAGTCCCCGGCGTCGAAGGCACGTCGGGCGGCTGCGATGGCGTCTTCTGCGTCGGCGCGTGTTCCCTCACTGACGACGGTCAGCACGGAGTTGTCGGCAGGGTCGAGGATCTCTCGCACCTTGCCGTCGCGTGCTGCCCGCCACTGGCCGTCGATGTAGAGGCTGGGGGGGGGGGGGGGANAACCAGGCTGGAACAGGTACGGCGCCGACGGCAGAGTCTCGTCGGGTTCGTTCACGGGAGCGGTGTTCCCTTGGTCGGTGGTCACAAACAGCCTCGTTTCGTAGGACGCTTACGTCTCAACGCTCCCATAACCCACCTTGACCAGCAAAAATGCCAGATTGTGACGCAACCCCCCGTGGCACGACTCACGCAACGCGTTGCAGACAGTGCACCACGGGCCATCCGGAGCCTCGTGGGACATCCAAGCATGACCGATCCCTGGACGGGACTTTGGCGTTGATTTAGGCTGAACTGTAGTTAGGCTTCCCTAAGTGGGGCGCCCGAGGGTGGGGACACGCCCACCTGTCCGTGACTTCCGAGGAACGCATGCTGCTCGAACCCGAACGCCGAGACGTCTGCCTGACCGCTCGCTCCGCCGCGGCGAGCGCCGGTGCCGCCCCCGGCGAGGCGGGGGCCGCGAGCGTCCGCCGCGGCGACCTCGTCGTCGTCACCCCCTCAGGCGTCGCCCCCGACCAGCTCCAGCCCGCCGACTGCCCGGTCATGTCGCTCGACGACCGTGTGCTCGAGGGACGGCGGGAGCCCGCGGCCGAGGCCACCCTGCACATGGCCGTGCACCGCCAGGCCGCCGACCACGATCGCGACGCCACCGCGGTCATCGACGCCGCCACCGTCGACACGGTCGCGGTCTCCAGCGTCCTGGCCGAGCTGCCGCCGGTGCACCACCGGGCCGCGTCGCTGGGCGGCGCCATCGCCGTCACCCCCTACACGACCTACGGCACCGGAGACATCGCCGACCAGGCGGTCAAGGCACTCAAGGGCCGCGACGCCGCTCTGCTCGCCGACCACGGTGGTCTGGCCCTGGGCCGCGACCTCCCGCACGCGCTGGAGAACCTGCGCCTGCTCGACTGGCTGTGCGCCACCTACCTGCGCGCCGCCCAGCTCGGGCGGCCGCGTGTGCTCACCGAGGACGAGCTCGCCGAGGTGCGCCGGCGCGACACCTACGGCTGGGCCGGACCCGACCTGTTCTGAGCGCTGAGGACCACTGCAGGCGCCCGGTCAGGGGAGCTCGTCGGGGTCCCCGTCGTCGAGCGGCTCGGCCGGCTGGGTCCAGGCCAGGTAGCAGGCCGGCAGGGAGGCGTGGACCATCATCAGGATCCACAGCATCGGGGCCACGAGCCACCAGGGGAACACCACCTCCGGCGGGCTGAAGGTCGTGGGGAAGACGGCCCCGACGAACACCACCATGAGCAGCACACTGATCGTCGTGTGTGCGACCCGGTGAGCGGTGTCGCGCTCGGTCCGCTGGCGTTCGTCGAGCAGCCGCTGCGGCAGGGGCATCCGGGTGGCCCGGTTGAGCTGGGTCGACAGAGCACCACGGGCAATCCGGTGGGGAATCGGCTCCGGGAACCATGTCCGCAGGTCAGCGGTGTCGGAAGGTGGCCGCATCCGGTCACGGTAGGGCAGCGGTCCGGAACGGGGCGGGCCAACGGCGGCGGGAAGCGGGACAATGGCCACGACGGCCGTCGCCCCACTCCCGTAGGAGGCCCGCACATGCGATGCAGCTACATCCGGCTCCTGGTCAACGACTACGAGGCGTGCTTTCGTTTCTACGCCGACCTGCTCAAACTCCCGATCCTCTGGGGGGACGAGAGCAGCCGCTACGCGGAGTTCGATGTCGGGTCCACGACCAAGCTCGCGATCAACCAGCGCGAGGTGATGGCCGAGGCCCTGGAGACCGACACCGCCGACCCCGATCTGCCCAACCAGGACCGCCTCGCCGTCGTCTTCGAGGTCGAGGACGTCGACGCGACCGCCGAACAGCTCGTCGCCGACGGCGCACGCCAGGCCATGGAGCCGCGCGACTGGACGGCGTGGGGCGTCCGGGCGGCGCACTTCCGCGACCCGGACGGCTACCTGCTGGAGATCGCCTGCCCACTGATCCCCGTCCGGGGCTGACAGGGAACGGGACCGTCAGGAACCGAAGTGCTCCACCAGGAGCTCGTTGACCCGGTCGGCCCGCTCCACTCCGAGCAGGTGCGCGGCGCCTGGCACGACCTCGAACCGTACGTCCGCCAGGCCGTCGGCCAGGCGCCGTCCGTGGCCCGGGGGCAGCAGCGGGTCGTGCGCGGCCGAGGCCACGAGCGTGGGGACCCTGACCTCGGGGACCAGGCGGCGCTGGTCCATGTCGGCGACGGCCTCGCACACGGACGCGAACCCCTCGGGGTCCAGGCCGGCGACGTCATCGGCCAGCGCGGTGGCCGCCTCGGGGCGTTCCTCGTACATGTCGGGCGTGAACCACGGTAGGACGACGTCGGCGGTGACGGCCTGCATGCCGGCGGTACGCGCGCGGGCCCCTATGCGGTCCCAGCGGACGGTGTCCGGGGTACGCGCGGCAGGTGCCAGCAGCGCCATTCGGTCGATCGTGCGCGGCGAGTTCACGGCGATCCACACCAGCAGCGACGAGCTCAGCCCGGCACCGACCGCCGACACCCTGGTGATGCCCTCGGCGTCGAGCACGCCGAGCAGGTCCAGGGCGAGGTCCTCGATGCGGTAGGGGCCCTCCGGGGAGTCCGATCCTCCGTGGCCGCGGTGGTCGACCCGCAGGACCCGGTGGCCTCCGGCGAGTTCGGGCATCTGGGGTTCCCACACCGACATACGGGCCCCGAACGGCGGGACGAGGAGCACGACGGGGGCGTGGCGGGGCCCGTCGAG
>NZ_ANBF01000187.1 GCF_000341025.1 Nocardiopsis salina YIM 90010
CGCACGTCCGGCCCCGCTACGGGTCGCACCCTCCGAGATGCACCCAGCACTCCGGGTGTGCGCGACCATGGTTGGCACGGCGACCCGCCGCGGCACCGAGGAGGAGCAACGTGACCCCGACCTGGGACGACATCGACGCCGACGCCCTGCGCGAGACCATGCGGTACTCGGGGGCGCTGTCGGAGGTGGAGGCGATCAACCTGGCACTGCGCGTCTACGCGGCTCGGCACCGGAGCCGGGCCGAAGCCGGCCGGGAGCGCGAACGCCGCACGGCGCAGCGCCGCGCGAGCTGAACGGGTTCGGGGGCGGAGTTCTCACCGGGGGTTCACACAAAAGGCGGCGAGGGTCGCTTCCGCATCCCCCCTCAAAGTACGGAAGCGACCCTCGCCTCGGGAAGCGGCCGGCGACTCCTCCCCCCTGGAGTCGCGGCCTTGAAGGCCTCTCCGCGGAAGCGATCGTGTCGTTCCGCGTTGATAGGAACACTACCCACCCCCACCCTCGAATAACAACCCTCAGTCACAAGAAACTACTTAAAGTAATTGTCATTGCGACACAGTCAGGAGCCAAGCGTGTGTGGCCATCGTCAACCGGGGGTCATGATCGCCCGCTCGCGGACCGGACCTAGCCTGGAACGGTGAGATCACCGCTCCTGACCCCGCGCTGGCTGGGCATCCACCTGGCGGCCCTGATCGTCCTGGCAGTGTGCGTCGCGGGAACCACCTGGCAGGTGGTTCGCTCCTTCGAACCCGACCGGGAGACCATCACCAACCCCGTCGAGGACCTCGCCGACGCGCGTCCCGTCGAGGCGGACTTCCAGCCGGGCGAGTACATGCACCCGGACCAGATCGCCAACAGCGCGGTGCAGGCCGGCGGGCAGTACGACGACGGCGACCAGCTCCTCGTACCCCGGGCCGAGGACGGGGTCGAGGGCTACGACGTGATCCTGCCCCTGGTCACCGACTCCGGCGCAACCATCACGGTCAACCGCGGTTGGACCGAGGACCCCGGCGACATCCCTGCCCCGCCCGGCGGCCAGGTCACGGTCACGGGCTGGCTCCTGCCTGCCCAGACCGCCGAGGACGGCATCCGCCCCATGGAGATGCCCGAGGGCCAGGTCGAGCGCATCGCCCCGGCGGTGCTGCTGCAGGAGTGGGAGCACGACGCAATGTACGAGGGCTACATCGTCCTGCCCGAGGACGACCCGGCCAACGACGGCCTCGCGCCGGTCCCCCCACCCGAGCCGCCGACGGGCATCACCGTCAACTGGCGCAGCCTCAGCTACTCGGTCCAGTGGGGCATGTTCGGCGTCTCCGCGCTGGTCTTCTGGATCATCCTCATGCGCCGCGAGATCGAGGAGACCCGGAACCGCGAAGAGGCCCGCACCCCTGACGGGGAACGGGCCTCCGGCGACGGTGACGACGGGGGTCAGCCGGTGGTGGGTGCGGGTTCCTGACCCCCGCCCTCCACGGCGGCGGCGTCCTTCGCACGCTCCTGCTCCACGACGCGGCGCTCGATGACGAACCCCAGGACGGGGATGGTGCCCGACAGCGCGACGCCCAGAGTGCGGCCCGCGCCCCAGCGGCGGTCGAGGGCGACCCAGATGACCACGAGCACGAAGGCCATGTAGACGTAGCCGTGCGGCAGGGTGATGTAGAGGACCAGGGGTGTGTCCGGGCCGAACCAGTGTTCCAAGCCCTGGGGTGCGCTCAGGAGGGCGAACGCGGAGTCCTCACCCACGAGGTAGCGGGCGGGCATGGCCACGAAGACCAGCCCGATCAGGAACACACCCGTGACCCAGGCGAGCACTCTGTACAGACCGAACGACACGCGCCTCTTGTCCACCGTTACCCCGCTTCATGACGACCGACGGCCCCGCGGTGCGGACGGCGGGGCCTCTCACCACGAGGCTAAACGCCGCCCGCGACCACCCCGATCCGGGTCCGTCCCAGGCGGCGCCATCTCACAGAGTCGCGCGCATCACCCCTGTTCGGCGGGCACCTGTCACCCCTGTTTCGCGCGCACGGGGCTGGCCCAGCGGCCGTCGGAGCGCGCCGTCCACGCCTTGGGGATCGTCCGCAGCGCCAGGAAGGCGTCGATGATGCGCACCGGGAAGAAGAACAGCCCGTACACCAGGTAGGACGGGCGTCGCCGCACCATCGCCATGAGGCAGGTCAGCATGTAGTCGGGCACGAAGAGCCCGATGAGCACGGCGCTGAGCGGCAGGAACGCTGTGACCGCGGTGAAGCCCTCCTCGAAGAAGGGCAGCGCCATGACGGCGTCGCCTCCGAACGTGCCCAGCGCGACGAACGCCCCGACCAACACGGTCGCGAGCAGCACGAGCGAGACGAGCACGACCTCGAGCACGTAGAGCACCAGCGCGGCACAGAAACTGCTCGGCCAGAGCTTGTGCCGGCGCATGGTCTGCCAGAACCCGAGCGTCCACCGGCTGACCTGGCGGTAGTAGTCACGCAGGTTGAAGGGGTCCTGGCTGTAGGCCTTGGTGTCGGGGTTCATCGAGACCCGGCCGAGGCGCTTGTGGTGCACCTCGAAGGTCATGTTGAAGTCCTCGATCACCAACCCGCGCGGGTTGATGTCGATCTCCCGCAGGGCGCTGGTGCGGTAGACGCTGGCGAAGCCCGGGACGATGAAGGACACGTTCGCGTGACGCCAGGTCTGCCCGAACCGCATGAGGTACTGGAGCATGAAGTAGAGCCGGTCGCGGTAGGCGGAGATGAGGCGCCCCACGAAACTGCGCTCGCCGGGTTTCCACTCCGAGACCACGAACCCCGCGACGGCGGCCACGTCGGGCTCTGCGAGCTGGCGCTTGGCGCCCTCCACGTAGCGGTCGTCCAGTTCGGTGTCGGCGTCGAGGATCAGCACGCCGTCGTAGTTGTCGGTGAGGGCGAACTCCTCGACGACGGCCTCGATGGCGCCGGCCTTGCCGCGGTTGTTGAGGAGTTCGAGCACGTTGACGCCGGTGCCAGCAGCGATCTCGGCCGTGGTGTCGGCGGAGGCGTCGGAGACCACGTAGATGTCCCAGCGCTCGAAGAGGCGCAGGGCCGACTCGATGGCCGACTCGATGACGGGTTCCTCGTTGTGCGCGGGGATCACCACCGCGATGGAGAGCTCGTCCGGGTCGCTCGGAGCGGTGGCACCCTCGCCCTCGCCGGGGGTTGCGGCGGTGTCCCTGTCCGGTTCCGGTCCGTCCTCCACGGTGTCCGGAAGTGGCCCCGGGCCGGCCCCGGCCCCGACCAGTGCTCGTTCCGGTTCGGACTCGACCCCGGTTCGCTCGGCCTTGGCGACACGGCGGCGGGAGGCCGCGGAGCGCACCGTGCCCTCACCCAGCCGCAGTAGGCCCACGACGGTCCAGAGCAGTAGGTTCGCGCCGAAGGCCAGCCACAGGAAGACGTAGCCGAGGGCGCCCAGCCCGGACGCTGCCGCGACCCCCGTGGCGAAGTCGAACCAGTAGACGAACAGGGCGGCGGCCAGGGCCAGGGCGACCAGCCCGACCAGCACGCCGAGGATGAAACGCACGTTTCGCACAGTCCTGGGACCTCTCCGAAAGATCTGGGTTTCGGACCGACATTAACCCGCAAAGTCGGCGTTAGCTTGACGCCTCGCAGAACCTTTGGGTTCACAAGGATTCGTGGCCTATGCAGGCCACGCGAATCTTCTGCACGGGCTTGCATCTCCTGGTACCCATTGGAAGATATGTGCGGTGGGCTTCCCACGGATACGACTGGCTCCGGTTTATCCTGGCCGCCCAGAAGCGGCGGTACCGCCCACTCGCCCGTACGACTGAGGAGAATAATCGGCGTGCCAGGTCCTATTTTTCCCACATCGACCGATACCTCCCTGGCGCCACATGAGCAACACGCCGCGACCGGGGAGCTGCTTCACGACAAGGCAGGTCAACGCATTGCTTGCGTCCACCAACCGCACTACATGCCCTGGTTGGGCCTGATCGACAAGATTGACCGTTCCGACCTCTATGTCGTCCTCGACACGGTCCAGTTCGAACGCAGAGGTTGGCAGAACCGAAACTACATCGCTGGGGACGGCGGAAAGCAACTACTGACGGTGCCGGTCGTGCAAGCCAGCCGTGACGAACGGATCCTGGACAAGCAGATCGACAACACGCAGAACTGGAGGATGAAGCACCTCCGGGCGCTCCTCAATCACAGCTACCGTGGAGCTCCGTATCTGGACGAATACCGCGAGGAGATATCCGGCCTCTTCGAACAGAGGTGGAACCACCTGGCAGAACTGTCCATCGCCACCACACTCCTGACCTTGCGGGCCTTCGGGATCGACACGCCCGTGGTGCGGGCCAGCCGGCTCGGACCGCTCACCGGGCACAAGAGCGAGCTGATTGCCCAGGTGTGCACCACCGTCGGCGCCGACACCCTGCTGTCGGGCAGCGGGGCGCGCGACTACCTCGACGCCGACGTGCTGAAACAGCACGCGGTCGAGGTCGAGTGGCAGGGCTTCGAGCACCCCGTCTACACGCAGAACAAGAGCGGGCCCGGCAAGTTCATCTCGCACCTGGCCGGTATCGACCTGCTGTTCAACGCGGGTCCGGACTCGCTCGAGCTGCTCCGGAGCGCCCGGCCGCCGCTCTGACCCGCACCACGCCACGACCCGACAACCGAACGGATCGCATCGGGGCGACGACCCGCTGCGTTGATCCCCCCCAGTCGCCTCCTCCCGAGACCAAAGGACGGAAACTGGCAATGACGACGGACTGGTCCCGAGAGCGCGTCCTCATCTTCGCGCCCCATCCCGACGACGAGACCCTCGGCTGCGGCGGCCTCATGAGCAAGGCCAAGGACGCGGGCGCCGAGATCTACGTCCAGTTCCTCACGGTGGGCGACACCGCCGATCAGTCACCCAAGGGCTTCTCGACGGCGCAGGAACGCCACACCGAGATCAAGAAGGTCGCCGACCACTTCCGGTGGGACGACTGGCACATGGCGCTGCCCGGCGATCAGCACCACCTGCGTCTGGACACCGTCGCGCGTGTCGACCTCAACCAGCTCATCGAGAAGGACAGCCCGCTGTCGATCTCGCAGCTGCAGCCCACGGTCGTCATCGCGCCGCACCGCACCAGCTACAACCAGGACCACCAGGTCGTCGCCGAGGCCGTGCACACGTCACTGCGGCCCTCGGACACCCGGATACGCCACCACCCGAAGCTGGTGCTGGCCTACGAGGAGGCCGCCGACCAGTGGCGTACCGACGCCGTCGTGCCGCCCAACCTGATCGTCGGGCTCCGGGAGAGGGACCTGGAGGCCAAGCTCGCCGCCATGGAGATGTACGGCTCCCAGAGCCACGAGCACCCGCACACCAGGTCGGAGCTGACTCTTCGCAGCCTCGCCGCCCTACGCGGCATGCAGGCCGGGGTCGCCCAAGGCGAGGGATACCACGTCCTGCGCCACCTGGTGTGAGCGGAGCGCGGGCCCATCGACCACACCCCTGTGAACGGACATGCATTCCGTGAGAACAACTCAACACACCGCCCGTAGTGGAGGGGAACAATGAAGGCTGTAGTCACCGGTGGAGCCGGTTTCATCGGTTCGCACCTGTGCGACCATCTCGTCGCCCAGGGGCACAGCGTCACCGCCGTCGACGATCTGTCGACCGGTTCCATGGCCAACCTGGCCCAGCTCGTCGAGCACCCCCGGTTCACCTTCGTCCAGGGCGACATCCTGGACCGCGAGCTCATCGACGGACTCGTCGCGGGGGCCGACACCGTGTACCACCTGGCGGCCGCCGTGGGCGTCTACAACATCGTGGACAATCCGCTGCGTTCGCTGCGCATCAACCTGCACGGCACGGAGAACGTCGTCGAGGCGGCCGTCCGGCACCGCGTGCCGTACATGGTGGCCTCCACCAGCGAGGTCTACGGCAAGAACGACGCCGACGGCCTCACCGAGGACGCCGACCGCATCTACGGCCCGCCCACCAAGAGCCGGTGGTCCTACGCCGCCGCCAAGGGACTGGACGAGCTGGTCGCCTACGTGCACGGCGCCGAGTCGGGCGTTCCTTCGGTGATCACGCGGTTCTTCAACGTCGTGGGACCGCGCCAGACCGGGCGGTACGGCATGGTCGTGCCACGTTTCGTCGACCAGGCCCTGGCCGACGAGCCGATCACCGTCTACGGGACCGGGGCACAGCGCCGTTGCTTCGGTTCGGTCTTCGACGTGGTGCCGGCGATGACCCGCCTGATGGACACGCCGCAGTCCTTCAACCGCGCCGTCAACCTCGGCGGCCGCGAGGAGGTCTCCATCAAGGGGCTCGCCGACAGGGTCGTGGAGCTCACCGGTTCCGACAGCGCGATCACGTACGTCGACTACGAACAGGCCTACGGGGAGGGGTACGAGGACATGCAGCGCCGCTTCCCCGACACCTCGCTGGCCGGTGAGCTCATCGGCTACGAACCCACCCGGGACCTCGACGCCATCATCCGGTCGATCATCGACCACCGGGTCCCGCCCC
>NZ_ANBF01000188.1 GCF_000341025.1 Nocardiopsis salina YIM 90010
GCCGGGGTGCGCCCACGAGTGCCCCGGTGGGGCCGTCTCAGTGCGCGAGCACGGTCACCACCAGAACCGCGCTCAGGGCCAGGGAGACACCACAGATCAGGGCCATGGCCCAGGGGCGTGCCACGTTGACGGGCAGGCCGTCCGTGTCGGGGTCGTGTGTTCCCAGGCTGCTGCGGCGCCACCGCAGCCACAGGTGGGCACCGATCACGGTGAAGACCACGAGCAGGACCACCATGACCGCGATACGCACCTGGACCGGCGCCTCAGGCACGGCCTCCTCGCCCGGGACGACCGTGCCGCGCAGGTACAGCAGCCCCACGACGAGCACGAGCGCGAGCGTGCGCTGCCACGACAGCAGCGTGCGTTCGGGCTGCAGTCCGGGGTCGGTGCGTTCTCCGGGACTCACAGCAGGTTCCCGAACAGCACCAGCAGCGACACCAGGGCCACCGCGAACGTGGTGATGAGCGGCAGCAGACTGAGTTTGAGCGGCGCGCCCCGGCTCATCGCCCGCTGCACGCGCACCCACCTCAGCGGGGCGTAGACGGTGATGACGCCGGCCAAGAGCGCCAGGAGCAGACCGACGGCAGTACGGGTCGCCTCGCTCCATTCCAGCGGCAGCAGGTGCAGCACGGCGACGGCCCCGGCGAGGAGGGCCAGGGCGGTACGCACCCACGCCAGGAACGTCCGTTCGTTGGCGAGAGTGAAACGGTAGTCGACGTCCCCGGAACCTTCCGCGCCGGTCGCGCCCTCGGGTTCCGGTGTTCCCGTCCCCATCGTCTGCCTCCTGGTCAAGCCGCTTCTCGGACTCCCCAGTCAACCCCCTCGTTCCCCTCCGAGCCGGTAGGCAGTGTGCGGAGGCCCTGCACAGGCGGTCTGAGGCACTGCCCGGAATGCGGTCGGCAGGTGGCTGTGTTGACGAGGGACGCCTGGTAGTAAGGCCGGGTAGGCGACGCACAACGCACAAGGAGACCACGTGGCCACCGTCGAGCTCACCAAGGACAACTTCGCGGACACGCTCCAGGACAACGAGTTCGTCCTCATCGACTTCTGGGCCGACTGGTGCGGTCCCTGCCGCCAGTTCGCGCCCGTCTTCGAGCAGTCCTCGGAGAAGCACACCGACATCGTGCATGCGAAGGTGGACACCGAGGCCCAGCGCGAGCTGGCCTTCGAGTTCAAGATCCAGTCCATCCCGACCCTGATGATCGTGCGCGACCGCACCGTCATCTACAACGAGCCGGGCGCCCTTCCCGCGGAGGCCCTGGAGAGCCTGATCACCCAGGCCCGAGAGCTGGACATGGACGAGGTCCGGCAGAAGATCGCCGAGCAGGACGACCAGGAGGGCGAGCAGCAGAGCTGACTCTCCCCCAGAACGTTCCCACGGGACCGGTCCCCGCCAGGTGCGGGGCCGGTCCCGTCTTGTTCCACAGGGGCACCTGGACAGGCATCGGACGCGGCGGTGACGTCCGGGCACGCCTTCGGTGACCGGGGACGCCCAGTCCACCTCCCGCGTTCACCTTTGCCACGGGGCTCGTTCACCACGGCTTCACGCCGACCCCTTTGCATGGATACGACCACGCAGCTCCCGGCTGCGGCACGAATGCAGCCCGAACCCCGGAAGTGGCTCCATGTCTGTCAGCAACACCGCCGCGAACCCCCGTGACCCCGAGTCGGGTGTCACGGCGCCCGACACCGCCGCCCAGGGGCGGTCGGCCCCCGAGCCGGCCGAGCCCGTCTTCGACGTGTCCGGACTGTCCATCGTCTACGGGACCAACAGGGCCGTGCGCGACGTGGACCTCAAGGTCGGCCCGCAGCAGATCACCGCGATGATCGGACCGTCCGGGTGCGGCAAGAGCACGGTCCTGCGCACCCTCAACCGGATGAACGACCTCATCCCCGGCGCCCGTGTCGAGGGGAAGGTCACCTACCACGGCGAGGACCTCTATGCCCCCGAGGTCGACCCCATCGAGGTGCGCCGACGCATCGGGATGGTCTTCCAGAAGCCGAACCCGTTCCCCAAGTCGATCTACGACAACGTCGCCTACGGGCCCCGAATCAACGGCATGCGCGGCAACATGGACGAGATCGTCGAGCAGAGCCTGATCAAGGCCGCCCTGTGGGACGAGGTCAAGGACAAGCTCAAGGACAACGCGTTCGCCCTGTCCGGCGGTCAGCAGCAGCGCCTGTGCATCGCGCGCACGATCGCAGTGAACCCCGAGGTCATTCTCATGGACGAGCCGTGCTCGGCGCTGGACCCGATCGCGACCCTCAAGATCGAGGACCTCATGTACGAGCTCGCGAGCGAGTACACGATCGTCATCGTCACCCACAACATGCAGCAGGCGGCGCGCGTCTCCGACCGCACCGCGTTCTTCACCGCCTCCGTGGACGAGACCGGCGACCGTTTCGGCAACCTCGTGGAGTACGACGAGACGTCCACGATCTTCAGCAAGCCCTCCGACCAGCGCACAGAGGACTACATCGCCGGACGCTTCGGCTGAGCAGCCCCGACCCGGGACCCGCACATCCCTTCGACGAAGTGGACCCCCCATGCCCGCTCTCACCGCATCGGTCCCCCGGCCCGCGGAGGCACCGGACGTGCCGGAACCGGCCGGGTCCCCGCTCCGGGTGCTGTTGGTGGAACCGGAGTCGGAGCAGTCTCACCAGCTCGTGCTGTCCCTGAGCGGACACGACGTGGACATCACCGTGTGCGTGGACGGTGCCGAAGCACTGCTGCGTGTGGGGATGGCCCGCCCCGACACCGTGCTGACCAGTGCGGACCCGCCGGAGGTGGAGCTGGAGACGCTGGTGCGGGTGATGCGGCGGGTCACCGACATCCCGATCCTCATCGGGGTGGGCACCGGCGACTCGCAGCGGGCGGTGCGGGCCCTGGCCGCGGGCGCCACGGCCTGTGTCAGCAGGCCGTACCGGATCCCTGAGCTGGCTGCTCTGCTGCGCGGTTCCCTGCCGGCCGGGGAGCACGGCGACGACGGTGCGCCGGCGGTGGTGCGGGCGGGCGCGCTGGAGCTCGACGCGCTCGGCCACCGGCTGTTCGTGGACGGCACACCCGTGGACCTGGCGCTGCGCGAGTTCGGGATCATGGATTTCCTGCTGCGCAACGACGGCCGGGTGGTCAGCCGCGAGGAGCTGTGGAACGGCGTCTGGCACAAACCCCTTCCCCCTGTGAACAACACGATCGCGGTGCACATCCGGCGGCTGCGGCACAAGCTCGGCGATTCCGAGTCCCGGCCGCGGTTCATCCACACGGTGCGCGGTATCGGCTAAACGNCACTTCTCGACAGACGCCCGGGGACGTGTTTCCTCACCGCCGCACCACCCCGTTCATTTTTGCGACACCATCGACGACGAAGTGAACGTACACATGAACTGACACCATCGCGGAAAACGCGCGGAGAAATGGGCTCACACCGGCGGGGAACGCCGGTGCTGTCGGCGTATGTGCAGTTCGATGCAGGTCGCCGGAGAAATCCCGGTTCGGCACGGAAAACGTCGACCCAAGCCCCGTTATGCGATGGTGACCGCGATTAACCGCCCATTCACCGGCTTTCCACCACGCCGCCTCCGAAACGATGGTCCGGCGACGTTCGACACTTCTACTGTCGTTTCACGTCAGCCCCGACAGTGGTGATTCGACGAGGAGAAACAGGACATGCGCAACGGGCGTTCCAAGCTCGCCGCTCTGGCGGCCATCCCCCTGCTCGCGGCCGCGTGCAGCAACGGGGGCGACGAAACCGACGACGCCAACACCACCGCCGAGACCCTGACCGGGTCCCTGACCGGTGCCGGCGCCAGCTTCCCGGACCCGCTCTTCCAGGACTGGATCTACAGCTACACCAACGACGTGCAGCCCGACACCAGCATCAACTACCAGAGCGTGGGCTCCGGGGCCGGGATCGAGCAGTTCATGGAGGAGACCGTCGACTTCGGCTCCTCCGAGGAGTTCCTCGACGACGACGCCCTCCAGGAGGCCGCCGACGGCCGTGGCTGCGAGGCGCTCCAGTTCCCCGTCACCTTCGGCTCGGTCGTCATCGCGATGAACAACCCCGAGCTCGACGGGCTGGTGCTGGACCCCGAGGCCCTCGCCGGCATCTACTCCCGTGAGATCACCACCTTCGACGACCCGGCGATCGCCGAGCTCAACCCGGACATGGACCTGCCGAACGAGGAGATCGTGCCGGTCCACCGCTCCGACAGCTCCGGCACCACCGCCGTGTTCACCCACTACCTCGCCCACGAGGTCGAGTCCTGGGACGAGGAGTTCGGGGAGGGTAAGGAACTCGAATGGCCCTCCGGCCTGGTCGGCGGCCAGCAGAACGACGGTGTGTCGCAGGGCATCTCCCAGAACCCGGGCGGCCTGGGGTACGTGAACCAGTCCTTCGCCCAGGAGTCGGACATGGCGCTCGCCCACATCGTCAACGCCGACGGCGAGACCATCGAGCCGACCACCGAGTCGACGATCGCCGCCTCCGAGGAGGCCGACGTCCCGGACGACTTCCAGTTCCACATCGACGACATCGGCGGTGAGGGCTACCCGATCGCCGGCACGAACTGGATCTTCACCTACACCTGCGGCTACGACGAGGAAACCGCGAACACCCTCGTCGACTTCTGGACCTGGGCGCTGACGGACGAGTCCGCCCAGGAGATCACCGGCGAGCTGGGTTACGCGCCCCTCGGCGACGAGCTCACCGAGCGCGTCGTGGCCGAGCTGGAGCGCACCAACTCCGAGAACGACGCCGGTGAGGGCGACGAGGCCGAGGACGGCGGCGACGGGACCGCCGAGGACGACGGCGCCGACGAGGCCGAGGACGCCGACGCCGAGAACGGCGACCAGTAAGCACCCCCTGCAGCGGGGCCGGGCAGCGCGGCCCGGCCCCGCCCCCGGTGCCCGGCAGCAGGGCGCCAGCGCCACGCTCTCCGCTCCCCACGAAAGCCATTGAGGAGAAGCACATGCCCACCGAGGCCCCCGAGGCCCCGCAGGCCCCAGAGGAACGCCGGAGGGGGACGCTGACCTCCGGCCGGGGCCGACTCGCCGACCCGATCTTCAAGTGGATCGTCGCCGGCTGCGGGACCCTCGTCCTGATCATCCTGGCCCTGATGGTGATCCGCACGACCTCCGAGGCCTGGCCCGTCTTCGCCGAGGAGGGCTTCTTCGGTTTCCTCCTCGGCGACGAGTGGACCAGCGGCGGTTCCCGCACCGAGATCACCGGAACCTACGGGGCCTGGCCTTTCATCTACGGCACCCTGGTCACCGCCACCATCGCGATCGTCATCGCCCTGCCGCTGTCGATCATGGTCGCGGTCTACCTGACCCACATGGCCCCGCCCCGGCTCGCCAAGCCGCTGTCGTACACCGTCGAGCTGCTCGCCGCGGTGCCCAGCGTCATCTTCGGCCTGTGGGGCCTGCACTGGTTCCTGCCGAACGTACTGCGGCCCTTCTTCGAATGGCTCGAGGGCATCCTCGGGTGGTTCTTCCTGTTCGAGGGCCCTGTACTGGGCGTGGGGTACCTGCCCGCCGGCATCGTGCTCGCCATCATGATCCTGCCGATCATGACCGCGATCGTGCGCGAGGTCATCGCCGTCCAGCCCCTCGACCAGCAGATGGCCGCCTACGCGATGGGCTCCACCCGCTGGGAGGTCATCACCAAGGTCGTGCTGCCCGCCAGCTTTTCCGGCATCGTTGCCGCGGCGATGCTCGGACTCGGGCGCGCGCTCGGCGAGACCATCGCGGTTCTCATGCTCATCGGCGGGTCCCAGGCCTGGGGTGCCAGCCTCTTCGGTACCGGCAGCAGCATGGCCTCGCACATCGCCGCGACCTTCGGTGAGGCCACCCCCGAGACCCGCACCGCCCTCATGGCGATCGGTGTCGCCCTGTTCCTGGTCACGATGATCGTCAACATCCTCGCCCGCGTCATCGTCTGGCGTCTGGGGCAGACGAAGGGAGACGCCGCCGTATGAGCGCCCCCACCACCGACCGGCCCACGCCGCCGGCGCCCGCGCCGCTGAGCCAACTGCCCCCCGGGTCCGGACTGCGCCGGTTCAAGAACCGCGCCGCGACCGTGGTCCTGACCGGGGCCATGGTGCTGGCGATGATCCCGCTGTTCCTGATCATCTTCGAGGTGATCAACCGCGGCGTCGGCGTCGTCAACCTGGAGTTCTTCACCGAGACCGAGCCGCCCCCGCGCCGCGACGGCGGCGGCTACGTGGCCGGGTTCGTCGGCACCCTGTACATCATGGCGCTGGCGATCCTCATGTCGATCCCGTTCGGCATCGCCACCGCCGTCTACGTCGTGGAGTACGGGCCCAACCGTCTGACCTCCTCGATCCGGTTCTTCACCGACGTGATGACCGGTATCCCCTCGATCTTCGTGGGCCTGTTCGTGTACGGGCTGCTGGTGATCGGCTGGGGCGGACTCGGCTTCGGCACCTTCGTCGGTGCCGTCGCGATCGGCGTGATGATGCTGCCGATCGTGACGAGGTCGGCGGAGGAGATGCTGCGGCTGGTACCCGACGAGATGCGCAACGCCAGCTACGGCCTGGGCGCTCGCAAGTGGCAAACCATCATGCGCACGGTGCTGCCCGCGGCCGCGCCCGGACTGACGACCGGGTCGATGCTGGCGATCGCGCGCGGGATCGGTGAGACGGCGCCGCTGATGCTGACCGCGTTCGGGTCCGGGCTGATCGTGACGTCCTTCCAGGGCGACCCGCAGGGTTCGGTGCCGCTGCAGCTCTACCGGGGCGCGGCCCAGCCCTTCGAGGCCGGCATCGACCGTGCCTGGGGTGCGGCGCTGTGCCTGTTCGCTCTGGTGCTGCTGTTCACGGTCGTGGCGCGCTGGATCGGATCGCGCGCCTCGATCCAGAAGTAGGGAGCGACGGCCCCCGGCCGTGCGCCGGGGGCGGTAGCCTGCCCGGGAACTGCCCCCGACCCCCCCGGAGCGGACCGATGCCCCAGAAGACCGACCACGCCGCCACCTTCTCCCTGGTGGATGCCGACAGCGACGGCCTGATCTCCGCCGACGAGTTCCTCTCCCTCATGCAGAACCTGGGCGAGGAGACGACGCAGGAACAGGCCGTCGCCGCTGTGCGCGAGATGGACACCGACGGCGACGACCGGGTGTCCCTGGCGGAGTTCACCGCCTACATGGCGCGCACCCGCGTGTGAGCCCTCAGTGCGGGTCGGACGCGAGGTAGACGACGTCGGGCACGCCCCGTGCGACAGGGACCTCGACCACGTCCACGGTCGCGAACCGCTCGCGCAGGCCCGTCTCGAAGGCGGCCACCTCGTTCGCGCTCCAGAAGGCCAGGACCCCGCCGGGCGCGAGCAGGCGGGTGAGGCGGTCGAGGCCGTCGGCGCCGTAGAGATCGCCGTTGCCCTCGACGACGGTCCAGTCGGGGCCGTTGTCGGTGTCGAGGCAGATGGCGTCGTAGCGTTCCGGCTCCCCGGCCTCGGACGCCTCGGCCAGCCACGTGACGAGGTCGGCGTTGTGGACCCTGCAGCGGGGGTCCTGGTGCACGTACCCGGCGGCCTCGCCGAGTTCGCCCTCGTGCCAGTCGATGACGCGCGGCTCGAGCTCGACGACGTCAACGCGGGCCACGCGGGGGTGGTCGAGCGCCTCGCGGGTGGAGAAGCCGACGCCGAGCCCGCCGATGAGGACCCGGGCGAGGGAGCGCCCGCGCGGCAGGGCCGTCAGGCTCGCTCTCACCATCTCGCGCTCGGAGGTGCCGTCGCGGGTGTCCATGAGGAAGAGCCCGTTGCTGTAGATCTCGTAGTGGGCCCCCACGCGCCGGAGCACGAGGTCACCCCCGGTCTCGCCGGTGACCCGCGCGAGAGTGGCCGTCTCGCCCTCGGGGCCGGGCGTGGTGGCTGTCGTC
Organism: Nocardiopsis salina YIM 90010; assembly: GCF_000341025.1. Taxonomy (GTDB): domain Bacteria; phylum Actinomycetota; class Actinomycetes; order Streptosporangiales; family Streptosporangiaceae; genus Nocardiopsis; species Nocardiopsis salina. The sequence goes on from NZ_ANBF01000188.1 coordinate 7,891, forward strand.
GGCTGGTCCATCCCCACATTGTGCCCGTGCCGGGCCACGGGTCCCGGGTCCGTGGCCGGTCGGCTCGTTCGCAGACGGATGCCGAGTGGGACACGCGGACTCGGACGAGGATCTGCGGATCCTCTCCGTGCAGATCCGCGGCGCCGACCCCTGCGACCACCGCGCCCTCACCGTCGTCCCGGGTTCCGGCGGACATCCCGGGTGTCCCGCTTGGTCGGACACGACACCGACGATTACTCTCCGTGATGTTTCATCGCCTGTGCTCGTGGAGGATGCCGTGTTCCGCACCGCCCGTGGCGCCCGCAGCGCCCTGATCACCACCGTCGCGGCCGCCGCCCTGGCCCTGGCCGCGGCACCGTCCGCCGCCCAGGACGAGCCGATCACCGACCACGAGGCCGAAGTCACGGCCGAGGCCCTGGGGCTCACCGAGCAGGTGGTCACCGACGTCCTCAACCCGAGTTCCTGGAGCGTGTGACGCCCTGGAGTCGGTGACCCGCCGTCGGGTCTGTCCAGGGGCCGGTTCTAGGTTGGGAGCGTGGCGCGACCGACGAGAGGAGTCCCCATGACGGAACGGACGACGGGGCGGAGCCTCACGGCCCGCCTGCGCGAGCGCGCGCCCCTGGCCCTGGGCGGCATGTTCCTGGCCGCGGGGGTGCTGCACTTCGCGGCACCCAAGCCCTTCGAGAAGATCATGCCGCGGCAGCTGCCGAAGCCCCGCGCGTGGGTGTACGGCAGCGGTGTCGCGGAACTCGCCTGCGGAACCGGCCTGGTCACCCGGCAGAGGTGGGCGGGCCCGGCCAGCGCCGCGCTCCTGCTCGCCGTGTGGCCCGCGAACGTGCAGATGGCCCTGGACTCCGGTTCGGGCCGTCTCCCCGGTCCTGCCGACAACAAGGCCGTGGCGTGGGGCCGGGTGCCGCTGCAGATCCCGCTGATCTGGGCGGCGTTGCAGTCCCGGCCGAAGGGGGCGAAGGGCTCCGAGAGCACCTGACCCCGTGGACGACGACGGGCCCTGCCGATCCGGCAGGGCCCGTCCCTCGTGCGAGCTGCCTCAGAGGCGGGAGGCGNTAGATGTCGGTGACCAGGATGGCGCGGGCGCCGATCTGCCAGAGGTCGTCCATGATCGCCTGCGCCTTCTTGCGCGGGACCATCGACCGGACGGCGACCCAGCCCTCCCGGTGCAGCGGCGAGACGGTCGGCCCTTCCATCCCGGGGGTGAGGGCGACGGCGTCCTCGAGCTGTTCGGCGTGGACGTCGTAGTCCATCATCACGTAGTCGCGGGCGACCAGCACCCCGCGGAGTCGGCGCAGCAGCGTCTCGACCTTGGGGTCCTCCTCCGCACCGGTGGGGCGGATGACGACCGCTTCCGAGTGCAGGATGGGATCCCCGAAGATCTCCATGCCGGCCTGGCGCAGCGTGGTGCCGGTGGAGACGACATCGGCGACGGCGTCGGCGACACCGAGCTTGACGGAGCTCTCCACCGCACCGTCCAGGTGGATCACCCGGGCGTCGATGTCGCGCTGGGCCAGGAAGGAGCGCAGAACCTCGTCGAAGGAGGTCGCCACGCGCTTGCCCTGGAGGTCCTCCATGGTCATGGCGTCGCCGCCGGGCGCGGCGAAGCGGAACGTGGACCCGCCGAAGCCCAGCGCGAGGATCTCGTCCACGGGCGCCTGGGAGTCCAGGAGCATGTCGCGGCCGGTGATGCCGGCCTGCAGGATCCCCTCGCCGACGTAGACGGCGATGTCCTTGGGACGCAGGAAGAAGAACTCGGTCTCGTTGTCCGGGTCGACCATCACCAGGTCGCGGCTGTTCCTGCGCTGGCGGTACCCGGCCTCGCGGAGCATCTCCACGGCGGGTTCGGAGAGCTGGCCCTTGTTGGGCACAGCGATTCGCAGCATCTCGGACATGTCGGTGTGCTTCCTCGGTCGGTTCTGCGGTGTTCGGGACGTCGCTCGGCCGGTGCTCACGGCACCCGCGGCTCGTGGCCCGCGGGGCTGATCAGAGCATCGGCCTAAAGATGCTTGTAGACGTCCTCGAGGCGCAGGCCGCGGGCCAGCATCAGAACCTGGAGGTGGTAGAGGAGCTGCGAGATCTCTTCGGCGGCCTGCTCGTCCGATTCGTACTCGGCTGCCATCCAGACCTCGGCGGCTTCCTCGACGACCTTCTTTCCGATGGCATGGACACCGGCGTCGAGTTGGGCGACGGTCCCGGACCCCTCGGGGCGGGAGCGTGCCTTCTCGGACAGCTCGGCGAACAGCTCTTCGAAGGTCTTCATGGTCTCTTTCCTCGACCGGCAGTGCCCTTCCAGCCTAGGACGTCCGGGTGACCGCCGTGTCCACCGACCCCCGGTGCCCCGGCAGGTGGGCGTCCGGTCGTCCGGGTTCAGGCCATGCGGCGGGCCAGCGCCCGCACGAGCCACCGGGGCAGCAGGTTCAGGATCCCGTCGCCCGTCTTGTACTGGATTCCGGGGACGACCCGCGGACGCCGGGCGGCCCAGGCGATGAGGGAGTCGCGCACGATGTGTTCCTTCGGAACGAACGCAGCCTCGGGAAGACCGCGTTCCTGCACCCCGCGGGTCATGTCGGTGCGCACGAACCCGGGCAGCACCACGGTCATGCTCACCCCTGCCGGCCGTACCTCGGCGGCCACGCTCTCGCTCCACAGGGTGAGGAACTTCTTGCCCGCCCCGTACACCGACCCCCCGGGGTTGACGACGGGTTCGCCCGCCAGGGAGGACACGGTGATGACCCCGAGCCCACCGGTCGCTCCCGCCTTGCGCCGCGCCATCTGGACCGGGAGCACGGCCCGGGTCAGGTGCAGCACCGAGCGCACGTTGATGTCGATCATGGCGTCGACGTCGTCGGGGTCCTGCTCGATGAAGGGGCCGCCGTCGCCACGCCCCGCGTTGTTGACGAGCAGGTCGACGGGGGCGAGGTCGCCTCCGGGTTCCACACGCAGGCGTTCGGCGACCCGCTCGGTGTCCTCAGCGGAACCGAGGTCGGCTGGCAGCACCTCCACGTCCACACCGCAACGGACGCGCAGGTCCTCGGCGAGGGCCTCGAGCAGTTCGGCACGGCGCGCGACCAGGACGAGCGAGTAGCTGCGCTGGGCGAGACGGCGCGCGTACTCCGCCCCGATCCCGGTGGAGGCGCCCGTGACCAGGGCAGTGCAGGGGCGGGAGGGCGGGGCCGGGCTGCTCTGACTCATGCGCCCCACCCTAGGGGTCTGCTTGGTGGACGCCTTCCCTTGCGCGCGGCGCAGCGGGCCAGGTCCAAGCGGGAGGCGGGGGTGAGCTTGGCGTTGGCATGGATAGTGTGGGGCACGGAGGGCTTCCTGACCTACTTCAGGTGTTGATCTTGGACGATTCACACCTGTGTCGGAGGCCCTCTCTTGCTGTCAGACCCGGCCCGGGCTGTACTCAACCTCCGTGGTCAGTACACCGATCCCCACGCTGGAGGTTCCCCGGGCAGCGGTGGGGGTTCACACAGGCCCGGGAGGCCGTTCCCGGGCAGAACACGCGCTGCGCCGCTACCCCCGGGACCCCGGCAGGCGCTAGCGTGCGTGTATGTCCGAGACACACAGCCCCACCGGATCCAGTTCCGCCCTCCGGTTGGACGAGCGCCTGCGAGACACCAGGCTCTTCTTCAGTCAGGCTCTCCGCACGTTCAAGGCGACCGGCTCGGTCGTGCCCAGCAGCCCCGCCCTCGCGCACGCCATGGCCGAGCACATCAGGGAGCGTCCCGTGCCGGGGCAACCCCTGCGCATCCTCGAGGTGGGTGCCGGCACCGGCGCGATCACGCGAGGCCTCGCCGACGCGATGATCCCCGGGGACACCGCCGACCTGGTGGAGTCCAACCCGGAGTTCGCCGCCCACCTGGCGGAGCTGCTCACCACCGACCCCGACCTGGCGCGCATTGCGGAGAACTCGACCGTGCACGCCAGGCTGGTCGACGAGATGGGCACCGACCGCACCTATGGCGTCATCGCCTCGGGGCTGCCGTTCGCCAACTTCGCGGCCGAGGACGTCGAAGGGATCCTCGACTACTACTTCACCGTCCTCGAGCCGGGCGGCTACCTGTCCTTCTACGGGTACCTGTACACGAAGGAGGTCAAGGCGGTCATCGCCCGACGCGAGGACTACCTGCGCCAGGCCCGCACCAGCTGGGTCGTGCAGGACTGGATCGACCGCTACGGCGTGCGGTCGGAGAGGGTCTACGCCAACGTCCCGCCCGCGTTCGTCCACCACCTGCGCAAGCCCGCCTGAGGCCCCTGCCGACCTGAGCCGCGGCCCCGCCCACGTTCCCTGCACCATCCGGTCCGGGGAGCGCGGACGGGGCCGCCGTGCGTCCGGGGGTGGTCCGTGTCAGCCGGTCGACGGCACGTCCGGGGGCAAAGCGGAGGTACGTTCGGGGACAAATCCACCCCTATTCGTGATTCGCATCATCGGGCCCTGATGGACCCGAAACCCGTGAAGCGCGGGTAGTCTCACCATGGCTTCGTGTGGAACAGGCCCATTCCCGGCAAACCGCCGTCCCACGGAGCACGTCCCGCGCCACAAGCCCTGGGTCTACGTTCTTCACACCAGTTTCGTACGAACCGGCACCACTCGCGCGGCAATCCCACAGATCACCCATGTCCCCAGGTCAAGCATGGACCGACGGAGGAGGCAACGTGACGCTCACCCAGGCGGTCGAGACGGCTCCGGACCGGATCGAGGTCCCGGACCGCACCACTCCGGAGGCCATGCCGCTCGACGTACGACGACGTGTCTCCGCGCTGGCCCGCACATCCCGGCTGCTGGTGGCCTGCGACTACGACGGCGCCCTCGCACCCGTGGACGACGACCGGAGGCGCCCCGTCCCCGAGGCGCTCCGTGCCCTGCGTGAACTCGCAGACCTGCCCGGAACGGTGTGCTCCGTGGTCTCCGCACGGCCTCTGAGCGACCTGGCCGTGCTCTCCCGGCTGCCCTCCGAGATCCGCCTCGTCGGCGCGCACGGGACCGAGTTCGACACCGACCTCACCATCGATCCCGATCAGGCCGGCGAGGGCCCCGGCGCCCCGCCCGCCGACAAGGCCGCGGCCCTGGAGCTCCTGCGCGAACAGACCGATGCCACCGCGATCCTCTACATCGGCGGCGGCGAGGGCGAGGAGCCCGTCTTCCTGAACCTCACCGGAGCCGACGCGGGCGTGCGCGTGGGCCCCGAGTACACCGCAGCCGCGCACCGGGTCGCCGACACCCGGACCGCCGCGGCGCTGCTTGCCTCCCTCGCGGTCGAGCGCAGGTCCTGGGTCTTCGGTGAGCGGCCCACACCGATCGAGCGCATGTCGATGCTGTCCAACCGGTCGTCGGTCGCGCTCGTGGGTCCGGACGCGCGCCTGCTGTGGATGTGCCACCCCGAACCCGACTCCGACGCCCTCTTCGCCGAGGTGATCGGCGGGCGCCAGGCCGGCCGGTTCGCCGTCACCCCCACGCACGGCGGGCGCCCGCTCGGGCAGCGGTACCTGGACGGGACGATGACCGTGCGCACCCGGTGGTCGCGTCTGGAGGTCACCGACTACCTCGCCCACCACACCCCGGCCGGCCGCACCGACCTGGTGCGGGTCATCAGCGGCGTCACACCCGCTTCCGTCGAGTTCGCGCCGCGCCCCGACTTCGGTCGCGCACCCGTGCGCATCTCCACCGTCGAGGGTGGTCTGCGCGTCGAGGGCGCCGAGTACCCGTTGGTCGTGCGTTCTCCCGGCGTGGAGTGGACCGTCGACCACGACGGTGCCAACGACACCGCCCGCGCGGTGGTGCATCCGTCGTCGGAACGCCCCGTCGTGCTCGAGATGCGCTGCGGCACAGATACCCTCGACCCGGTCGTGACCACCGAGACCGAGCGGCGCGAGCGTTCCGGGGAGCACTGGTCCGAGTGGCTGGGGACGCTCACGCTGCCCGCGACCGCCCACGGCCTGGCCGCCCGTTCCGCGCTCACCCTCCGCGGGCTGTGCACCCCGACCGGCGGGGTCATGGCCGCGGCCACCACCTCGCTGCCCGAGGAGATCGGCGGGGTGCGCAACTGGGACTACCGGTACTGCTGGCTGCGCGACGGTTCCCTGACCGTGCAGGCGCTGGTGAGCCTGGGCTCCACCGACGAGGCGGAGGCGTTCCTGGAGTGGGTGCACGGGGTCGTCGGCTCCCTCAGCGGACCGGAGGTGCTGCGCCCGCTGTACTCGCTGCGCGGCACCGACCTGGGCCCGGAGGAGGTCGTGGACACGCTGTCCGGTTACGCCGGTTCGCGCCCGGTGCGGGTGGGCAACCTCGCCGACCACCAGGTGCAGCTGGACGTGTTCGGGCCGGTCGTCGAGCTCGTCTCGCAGCTGTCGCAGGCCCGCGGCCACATCGCCGACCGTGACTGGGACCTCGTGCGTTCCATGGCCGAGGCGGTCGCGCGGAGGTGGCACGAGGCCGACCACGGCATCTGGGAGGAGCGCGACGAGCCGCGGCAGCGGGTCTACTCCAAGGTCATGTGCTGGGTGACGCTCGACCGCGCGCTGAAGCTGGCCGAGCGCTACGGCCGCGACGCCGACACCTCGTGGCCGGCGCTGCGCGCGGAGATCGCCGACGAGGTGCTCGAGCACGGCTGGAACGAGACCGCTCAGGCCTACACGACCGCCTACGACGGTGAGGACCTTGACGCGGCGTCGCTGCACATCGGGCTGTCCGGGCTGATCGACCCCGCCGACGAGCGTTTCCAGGCCACGGTCACCGCGATCGAGGCCGAGCTGCGCAGCGGACCGACGGTGTACCGCTACCACCGCGACGACGGGCTGCCCGGCGGTGAGGGCGGGTTCCATCTGTGCACGACGTGGCTGATCGAGGCGTATCTGCTGACCGGGCGGCGCGCGGAGGCCGAGGAGCTGTTCAAGCACCTGGTCGACGCGGCCGGCCCGACGGGGCTGATCCCGGAGGAGTACGACCCGACGACCGAGCGGGCGCTCGGCAACCACCCGCAGGCGTACTCGCACCTGGGACTGATCCGGTGCGCCCAACTGCTGGACGAGCACGCGTAGGGCCCCGGGGGGGCACCGGACACCGGTCCCCTCCGAGGGGACCTGAGAGACTGGCGCCTGCGTACGTCATCCCCTTGCGGAGAGGTTGCCACCGTGGACCGCGGTCACGACATCGTCCTGTTCGGCGCCACCGGTTACACCGGAGCGCTGACCGCCGAGTACCTCGCCACACACGCCCCGCGCGAGCTGCGTTGGGCCCTGGCGGGACGCGACCGCGCGAAGCTGGAGGCCCTGAGCTCCGAGCTCGCCGCGATCGCACCGGACCGGCCCGAGCCCGAGCTCCTGCTGGCCGACGTGGAGGACCCGGGGTCGATCCGCCGGTTGGCGGCCTCGACGCGGGTCGTCATCACCACGGTCGGGCCCTACAGCGAGTACGGGGAGCCCCTGGTCGCCGCGTGTGCCGAAGAGGGCACGGACTACGTCGACCTGTGCGGGGAGCCCGCGTTCGTGGACCGCATGTATGTGCGGCACCACGCCACCGCGCAGCGGACCGGTGCGCGGCTCGTGCACGCCTGCGGGTTCGACTCGATCCCCCACGACCTGGGCGTTCTGTTCACGGTCGGACACCTGCCCGAGGACGCTCCGCTGCACGTGGAGGGTTTCGTGCGGGCACGCGGGACAGCGTCCGGCGGCACTCTGCACTCGGCGCTGGGTGCGTTCAGCGACCCCAAGGCGATGGTCGAGGCGTCGAAGGAACGGCGTGCGCTGGAGGGCAAGCCTGAGGGACGCCGCGTGCGGATCGACCGCAGCGGGCGGCCCCGTACCAAGCTCGCGCGCGGGTGGACGGCCCCGCTGCCGACCCTGGACCCGAAGGTGGTCGTGTCGTCGGCGGCGGCGCTGGAACGGTACGGGCCGGAGTTCTCCTACGGGCACTACGCGGCGTTCCGGCACCTGACCAGTGCGGTCGGGGCCGTGGGAGGTGCGGCCGGCGTGATGGCTGCGGCGCAGGTTCCCGCGTTGCGCGAGCGCCTGGGGACACTGATCTCGCCGGGAGAGGGGCCCACGGAGCAGCAGCTGACCGACGGGTGGTTCACGGTGCACTTCGCCGGTTCGGGTGGCGGACGCCGGGTGCACACGCTGGTCTCCGGTGGCGAGCCCGGGTACCGGGCCACGTCGGGGATGCTCGCCGAGTCGGCGCTGTGCCTGTGGCAGGACGACCTCCCCGAGACCTCGGGGCAGGTCACGACCGCGGTCGCGATGGGCCAGGCGCTCATCGACCGGCTGCCCCGCGCCGGGGTGGAGTTCCGGGTGCTGCGGGAGTTCGACGGGTAGCACACGCCCCGGAGCACCTCGGAGCAGTGGGCTCCGAGCTCGCCAGTGTCCCTACGGGGGAGCAGGGGCGGACCGCGGCCTCCATGCACCGAGGAGGCCCACCCGTTCCTGTTGTCGGGGGTGTTGTGTGGTGTTGCCTCGGGCGTGGGATGTTCGGGTGCACTGAAGACGGGGCGTTGTGCGGTGTTGCCTCGGGGGTGGTGGTTCGTCGGGGGCCGGGATCCTAACCCGGCCGGGCCGTTTCGCAACCCGCGTCGGCGCCACCCCCTGTTCGTTGTGTGGGTGGGGGTGGGGCGGCGTTGTGCGGGGTTGAGGCCGGCGCCTCGGGGTGTGCGTTCCGGCCCTGTTGGCCGGGCTGACCCGACCCGCATCGACGAACCCCTGTTCACCCCGAGGCCCCTGGCAGCCCAAAGGAACGGGGGTCCACTGCCACCCCCTGGGGTGGCCCCATTGCGACCAACGCTTGCGGCGTGCGGGCGGTGGCTCGCTCCTGCGACGGCCAACTGCTCGGCCCCGCGCACCCCCGGCAGAGCATTGAGGCCAGGGATGGCAGGCGTGTGGGTGTCCTCCGGGCCCCGGGCACTCCCGGCAGGGCATTGAGTGTCAGGGGTGGCAGGCGTGTGGGTGTGCGGTGGTCCGGCGGGGTCCTGCTGCCCGAGC
>NZ_ANBF01000189.1 GCF_000341025.1 Nocardiopsis salina YIM 90010
GTGGCCGCGCACCATTCTGGAGATTCTCTATCTGTGTGGCGGGGCGTCGCCGCACCTTCTCCCGTGCCAGAATACCCCGGAAAACCATCGCCGTGGAGTTATCCACAAGACCATTTCTGCGGTGAATAGGACGCCCGCAATCGGGTTTTATCCGTGACCGCGGGGCCGTAATGGGTAAGGGTTGTGTGGCCTTTGGGATACTCCCCCTTTTCCGGGGGTTCCCGCTTATTGTTGAATCATGGCGAA
>NZ_ANBF01000190.1 GCF_000341025.1 Nocardiopsis salina YIM 90010
CGGGCTCCTTTGAACCAGACACAACTCCAAAAACCGCGAAACACGAGAGCGCCGATATTGGCTCTGGTAGCAAGATCCCCGTCCTCCGCCCGACGGCGCAGCAGCCGGACGGAGCGGCCGAAGGCCTCCGCCGAACAGGTCCTGTACGCCACAACCCCTGCCACCGCGAAGGACCCGTTCCTGTCGGGCCATCGCCCCGCCGCCCGAGTGACACCGGGTATCGGTTACGGTGGTGCGGTCCCTGTGCGTGGTTCGAGGCACATCCCGCACCGCGCACTCGACGGAGCAGACCCGCCGAAGGGGAGGGGTGGATGAGCGGTTATGTCGCGCGTGTGCGGCATGAGGGGACGCCCGGTGGCGACATCGGGCTCGACCCGCTGGTGCGCTCGGCCGCCCAGCGCTGGAGCGAGGCCGACCCTCTCCTGCCCGAACCCGTCGGTTTCGCTCCCGATTCCTACCCCCTGCTGACCGTCAGTGACGAGGACAGCCGTGCCGTAGCCGCCGGGAGCATGCACTACACCTGGTACCAGCCGGGTGAGGTCGGCCGTATCTGGGGCGTGCCCGACCAGCACTGGCTGACCCCCGTGGTGGGCGGCCCCGACCCCGGCAGGGCGTTGGACTCGCTGCTGACCAGCTGGCGTGACCAGCTCGAGGACCTGCCGACGGGGACCGGCCCGGAGTCTGCGGCCCTGGTGAGCTGGCCGGCCAGGGACGTGGCCGGAATCATCCCGCTGCAGCGCCACGGTCTGCAGCCCTACACGGTGTTGGCCGCGCGCCCGCGCCGCCGCGGGGTGCCCCCGTCGCTGCCGCCGCACGACGTGACGATCCGTCTGGCCGACCGGGGCGACCTGGCGCAGGTGGTTGCGCTGCTCATGGAGGAGCACCGCTACGAGCAGAACTTCGGCGGGGTGTTCCTGCAGCCCGACACCGCTGAGCAGACCCGCAGGGTGGCGGCGCGGGCGTTGAACCGGTCCCGGTCGTGGATCTGGTTGGCCGAACGCCGCGGCCGTGCGGTGGGACTGATCTGGGTGTCGCCGCCGGAGCGTTCCCGGTGGGCCAAGTCGTTGGTGCGGGCGCGGCCGATCGCCCACATCGGGTACGGGGTGGTGGCCGCCGACGAGCGCGGGAGCGGGATCGGTACCGCCCTGGTGGGGCAGGCGCACCAGGCGTTGGATTCCTACGGGGTGTCGGTCTCGGTGCTGAACTACGCGGCGATGAACCCGCTCTCCGGTCCTTTCTGGCACCGCATGGGGTACCGGCCGGTGTGGACGACATGGGAGGTCCGTCCCGCCCTGGCGCTGCGCTGATCCTTCTGTGCTCGCCGCGGCCCCGGTGTGGTCCGCTTCACGTACTGGTCGCTACGCTGGCCGCGGCCGAGCGAGCGGCAGGAGAGGTGAGGTGCGATGACCACCATGGACCGTGGCCCCGAGGGTGGCGAGCACGTGCAGATCGTCGAGGTGGGTCCGCGTGACGGGCTCCAGAACGAGGACCGCACGCTTGCCGTGCACGACCGAGTGGAGCTCGTCGAGCGGGCCGTTGCGTCCGGGGTGGAACGTATCGAGGCCGTGAGCTTCGTCAACCCCGAGCGGGTGCCGCAGATGGCGGGGGCGGAGGAGATCATGGCCTCGCTGTCGGCGGCGGCCCGGGACGCCTCGATCGGACTGGTGCTCAACCGCAAGGGCCTGGACCGGGCCGTGGAGGCGGGGGTCGCCGAGGTCAACGTGGCCGTTCCGGCCACCGACGGATTCAGCGTGCGCAACCAGGGCACGACCGTCGAGGCGATGCTGGAGTCCCTGGAGGGCATCGACCGCGCTCTGGAGGGCGCCGGGATCCCGTTGAGCGTGACCGTCTCGACCGCGTTCGGCTGCCCCTTCGACGGGGAGGTGCCCGCCGGGCAGGTGGTGGAGGTGGTGCGGCGCGTGGCCCAGACCTCCGCGGTGGAGATCGCGCTGGCCGACACCATCGGAGTAGGGGTACCGCGCCAGGTGACCGACCTGCTGGAGCGTACGGCGCAGGTAGCGGGAGGGCGCGCCCTGCGTTGCCATTTCCACAACACCCGCAACACCGGTTATGCCAACGCCCTGGCTGCGGTGGAGGCGGGGGTGCGGGTTCTCGACTCCAGCCTCGGCGGGTTCGGTGGCTGTCCCTTCGCGCCGGCAGCCACCGGAAACATCGGTACCGAGGATCTGCTGTACATGCTGCACCGCAGCGGGCTGCGCACCGGGGTGAGCCTGTCCGGTGCGATCGGGGTGGCCGAGTGGATGGGCGAGCGCCTCGACAAGACGCCGCAGGCGTACCTGAGTCGGGCCGGCGCCTTCCCCTCCTGAGGGGTTCGGCCGAGGGGCCGGGGGAGGGCTGTGTTCCACCCGACACCGGGTCCTGCGGCCCCCGGGTGCGGCGATTCGGCAGGTCAACGGAGGGAACAGGCCTCCCGGTCCCGACGTTGCCGCGTGTGGACCGATCGGGGCCTGTTATCCTGGTGCCCCGTGGAGTCCGGCGGCCCGAGCGCGCTTCAGCAGCTCGGAACCGGACCACCGCACGGCCGCTCAGTGCGACCCGAGCCCGCCGTAGCCACTCAACCCACGGGAGCAACACTTTGGCATCCGCCGCGAGTACCAAGCACATTTTCGTTACTGGCGGCGTCGCCTCCAGTCTGGGCAAGGGTCTGACCGCCTCCAGCCTGGGGCGGCTCCTCAAGTCGCGTGGGCTGCGGGTCACCATGCAGAAGCTCGACCCCTACCTCAACGTCGATCCCGGGACGATGAACCCCTTCCAGCACGGCGAGGTCTTCGTCACCGACGACGGGGCCGAGACCGACCTGGACGTCGGCCACTACGAGCGGTTCCTGGACACCGAGCTGTCCGCCTCGGCCAACGTCACCACCGGGCAGATCTACTCCAGCGTCATCGCCAAGGAGCGTCAGGGCGCCTACCTCGGTGACACCGTGCAGGTCATCCCGCACATCACCAACGAGATCAAGGCCAGCATCTACGCGATGGACGCTGGCGACGCCGACATCGTCATCACCGAGATCGGCGGCACCGTCGGCGACATCGAGTCGCAGCCCTTCCTCGAGGCCGTCCGGCAGATCAGGCACGAGATCGGCCGGGACAACTGCTTCTTCCTCCACGTCTCGCTGATCCCGTTCCTGGGCCCCTCCGGTGAGATGAAGACCAAGCCGACCCAGCACTCGGTCGCGCAGCTGCGCAGCATCGGTATCCAGCCGGACGCGATCGTCTGCCGCTCGGACCGGCCCATCACCCAGAGCCTGAAGTCCAAGATCAGCCTCATGTGCGACGTGGACGAGGCCGGTGTGGTCTCCACACCCGACGCCCCCTCGATCTACGACATCCCCAAGGTCCTGCACCGCGAGGGTCTGGACGCCTACGTCGTGCGTCGCCTGGGCATGCCCTTCCGCGACGTCGACTGGACCGAGTGGGACGAACTGCTGCGCCGCGTGCACCAGCCCGACCACGAGGTCACCATCGCCCTGGTCGGCAAGTACATCGACCTGCCCGACGCCTACCTTTCGGTCAGCGAGGCCCTGCGCGCCGGCGGCTTCGCCACCAACACCCACGTCAACCTGCGGTGGGTGGCCAGCGACAACTGCGCCAGCCCCTCGGGTGCGGCCGCCGAGCTCGACGGGGCCGACGGCGTGCTGATCCCCGGCGGGTTCGGAGTGCGCGGTATCGAGGGCAAGCTCGGTGCGATCCGTTACGCCCGTGAGAACGGGATCCCGCTGCTGGGCATCTGCCTGGGCCTGCAGGCGATGGTCATCGAGTACACCCGCAACGTCCTGGGCCTGGAAGGCGCCAACAGCATCGAGTTCGACGACAAGGCGGCCGAGCCGGTCATCGCGACCATGGCAGACCAGACCGACGTCGTGTCCGGTGACCGTGACATGGGCGGCACGATGCGCCTGGGCATGTACCCGGCGGCCCTGGGTGAGGGCACCCTGGTGCGCGAGCTCTACGACAACGAGGCGCAGGCCTCCGAGCGGCACCGCCACCGCTTCGAGGTCAACAACGCCTACCGCGGCAAGCTCGAGGACGCCGGGATGGTGTTCTCCGGGCTCTCGCCCGATGGCAAGCTGGTGGAGTACGTGGAGCTGCCCCGGGAGGCGCACCCGTTCTTCGTGGCCACCCAGGCGCACCCGGAGCTGCGCTCCCGTCCGACCAAGGCCAACCCGGTGTTCAAGGGGCTGATCAGCGCGGCCCTGCGGCACAAGGAGGGCTGAGCCCGGAGGTCGGGTGGGAGCGGTCGTCGATGAGAGGCACACATGGGCACTGATACCCACCCGAGCGCGCAGCAGGATGCGGGGGCGTCCGCGCAGGTCGCGGACGTCCCCGCGTCGTGGCCGGTGGAGAGCACGCAGGAGCGCTACAGCGGTCCGGTGTTCGCCCTGACCACCGACCGGGTGGAGATGCCCGACGGCCCCGACGGGGGCACCGTCGCGGCCGCGCGTGACTACCTGCGCCACCCCGGGGCCGCCACGGTGGTGGCCCTGGACGAGTGGGGCCGGGTGCTGTTGCAGCGCCAGTACCGGCACGCGGTCCGGCACAAGCTGTGGGAACTGCCCGCGGGGATGCTGGACGTGGAGGGAGAACCCCCGGTGGCCACCGCCCGGCGGGAACTCGTGGAGGAGGCCGGGCTGCGCGCCCGCACCTGGAACGAACTCCCGTCGATGCTGGCCAGCCCCGGTGTGTCCGACGAGGTCGTGCACCTGTATCTGGCGCGCGGCCTTTCGGCGGTGCCGGAGGAGGAGAACGGGTTCGTGCGCCGGCACGAGGAGGCCGACCTCGTCGGCGCTTGGGTCCCACTGGAGGAGGCGGTCGACCTGGTGATGGGCGGGCACGTACGCAACGGCATCACGATGGTCGGGATCCTGGCCGTGCAGACCGCGGCCCGCAACGGCTTCGCCGACCTGCCGGACGTGTCCGAGCGGTGAGCGGCTCGGACGGGGGACCCCTGGCCCGGTTGTGCGGCGCCTACCTGGACCACTTGGCGGCCGAACGTGCACTGGCCGACAACACCCTGCTGGCCTACCGGCGCGACCTGCGCCGCTACGACGTCTTCCTCGCCGACGACGGCGTCGCCGGGCCTGCGGGGGTGGGGCCGGCGCAGGTTCGGGCCTTCCTCACGGCGCTGCGCGAGGGCGACGAGGAGCACCGTCCGCTGAGCGCCGCCTCGGCCGGGCGGGCCCTGGCGGCCGTGCGCGGGCTGCACGCCTTCGCCCTGCGCGAGGGGTGGTGCCGCACCGATCCGGCCGCGGAGGTCGCCCCGCCCGTGCCGCCGATGCGCCTGCCCAAGGCGGTGCCGTTGGAGGCGGGCGAACGCATCCTGGATGCCGCGGGGCCGGCGTCCTCGCCCGCCTCCGGTGCGCGCGCCGATCTGCTCGCCCTGCGTGACCGGGCGCTGCTGGAGGTGCTCTACGGCACCGGCGCGCGCATCTCCGAGACGGTCGGGTTGGACGTGGACGACGTCGCCGAGGCGGTGGAGTCCGGTGACGGCGGGGTCGGCCTGGTGCAGTTCCGCGGTAAGGGCGGGCACGAGCGCCTCGTGCCGCTGGGGTCGTACGCGAGCCGCGCCCTGCAAGCCTACCTGGTGCGGGTGCGCCCGTCGCTGCTGGGACGGTCCGGCAAGGGCGGCCCTGCACTGTTCCTCAACGCCCGGGGCGGTCGCCTGACCCGTCAGGGCGGATGGGGCGTGCTGGGAGCGGTGGCCGCACGCGCCGGTGTGGAGGGCGTCTCTCCGCACACGCTGCGGCACTCCTTCGCGACCCATCTGCTCGACGGAGGCGCCGACATCAGGGTGGTCCAGGAACTCCTGGGACACAGTTCGGTGACGACCACACAGGTGTACACCCTGGTCACCGTCGATCACCTTCGCGAGGTGTACGCGGTCAGCCACCCGAGGGCCCGCTACGCGGCCGCTCGGTGAGTGGACCCGGGCCGGGAGAACCGGGTGAGGCACCCGCGCCCAGTGTGTACTCTTTCCCTACGAGAAATGATGGTACGGACGGCCCCCAGGGCGGTCCGGCCGTGGCGGGGATCCTCGCAGGATCATGTTGAAGTGCGTCGTGTCGTCGTTCTAGAGTCGCCGCACAGAGGTACCTTGCTGTCGACATATTGAGTTTCCGACGGCGGCCCCGGCCCAGAGGAGCACTCTGCGGCCCGGGCGGTCCGTGGGGGAGGTCAAGGGTTGTGAACTGGGCGGAGAACGACGTGGATGCGCACACCGCACCCGTCGGCGAGGGGGAGCTCGCCGACCCGGTGACCAACCCCTGGGGAACGACACGCGACACGGGGGCCGATCTGCACACCGCAAGACCTGAAACGCAGGACTTTCCGGAGCCGGCGCCGGTCCACGAGCACGGTCCGGCACGGATTGTAGCACTGTGTAACCAGAAGGGTGGGGTCGGGAAGACCACCACCACCATCAACCTCGGGGCGGCCATCGCCGAGTACGGCAGACGTGTGCTGCTGGTCGACTTCGACCCGCAGGGCGCGCTCTCGGTCGGGCTCGGCCGGCTGGACCCGCGCGAACTCGACCTGACCGTCTACAACCTGCTCATGCAGCGCGACGTGTCGGTCGAGGACGTTCTGCTCAAGACCGACGTCGAGGGCCTGGACCTGATCCCGAGCAACATCGACCTGTCGGCCGCAGAGGTCCAGCTGGTCGGAGAGGTCGCGCGCGAGCAGATGCTCGCCCGCGCCCTGCGCCCGGTGATCGACGACTACGACGTCGTACTCATCGACTGCCAACCCTCGCTCGGCCTGCTCACCGTCAACGCGCTCACTGCAGCCGACGGTGTCGTCGTCCCGCTGGAGTGCGAGTTCTTCGCGCTGCGCGGGGTGGCACTGCTCATGGACACCATCCAGAAGGTGCAGGAACGCCTCAACGAGCAGCTGGTCATCGACGGTTTCCTGGGCACCATGTACGACCCGCGCACGCTGCACGCCCGTGAGGTGTTGTCCACCATCGTCGACGGGTTCGGCGACAAGGTCTACGGAACGGTCATCAACCGGACCGTGCGCTTCCCGGACGCCACCGTGGCGGGCGAACCGATCACGAGGTTCGACTCGTCCTCGGCCGGGGCCAACGCCTATCGGGACCTGGCCAAGGAGGTGCTGGCTAGGTGGCCTCTCAGCGGTCACGGCGCGTGAACCTTCCTGGGGCGGACGAGATGTTCTTCCGCTCCGCAGGTTCCGAGGACACGCCGGACACGGAGACCGACAGCCAGTACGAAGCACCCAGGCAGCGCAACGGGGACGACAGCGGCACTGCGCCTGCACCACGACGGGGAAAGAAGGCCACGGAGATCTCCCGTGCGCCCAAACCCAGCGGGCGGCAGCGCCACGACGAGAAGATCACCGTCTACATCTCCAGCCCTGAGCTGTTGGCCCTGGAACAGACACGACTGTCCCTGCGGGCCGAGCACGGGCTCAGCGCCGATCGGGGCCGGCTCGTGCGCGAGGCGGTCGCCGTCCTGCTCGCCGACTTCGAGCAGAACGGTGCCTCCAGCATGCTGGTACGTCGGTTGACCGAAGAATAAGGGCGCCGTCCCGCCGCCGGGAAAGCGGAGGGACAGGTGCCGAACGACGAATCCACGAGGGTGCCGTCCGCCGCTCCCGGCGGGGGGGACCCNAGTGACGAGACGCGGGGGCGGTCGGGTGTCCGGTATGGCGGTTGAGGAACACGCGGCCGAGGAGGTCGACGAGAACGCCTTCCAGGTGCACCTGGACAACTTCGAGGGTCCCTTCGACCTTCTGCTCGGGCTGATCTCCAAGCACAAGCTCGACATCACCGAGGTGTCCCTGTCGAAGGTCACCGACGAGTTCATCGCGCACATCCGCGCGCACGAGGAAGGTTGGGACCTCGACCAGGCGAGCAACTTCCTGGTGGTCGCGGCGACCCTGCTCGACCTCAAGGCGGCCCGTCTGCTGCCGCGCGGTGACGTCGAGGACGAGGCCGACCTGGCGCTGCTGGAAGCCCGCGACCTGCTGTTCGCGCGCCTGTTGCAGTACCGTGCCTACAAGGAGGTCGCCGCGATCATGCGTGAGCGCATGGCCGCCCAGGGCCGCCGTTACCCGCGTGCGGTGCCGTTGGAGGACCAGTTCGCGGCGCTGCGCCCCGAGGTGCTGTTCAAGCTGGGTCCGCAGGAGTTCGCGGCGCTGGCCGGCAAGGTCTTCACCCCCGAGGAGCCCCCGAGCGTTCCGGTCACGCACATCCACCAGACCAAGACCTCGGTCAAGGAACAGGGCGAGTTGGTGGTGGCCGCCTTGCGCGAGCACGGCACCCTGACGTTCGCGGAACTGACCGCCGAGTGTGACGGTACCTTCGAGGTCGTCGCCCGGTTCCTTTCCCTGCTGGAGCTGTACCGGGCCGACAACGTGGCCTTCGACCAGCCCGATCCGCTCGGAGAACTCTCCGTCACCTGGACCGGAGGAGAGGGCCAGGTCGTGGTCGACAGCGAGTACGACGAGACCGAGCAGACGGGGGAGTCCGCATGACCGCCGAGTACACCGCCGGAGCCGATGTGGGAGATCTCTCCGGGCGCCCCGAGCTGTACCGCGACCTCGAGGCGGTTCTGATGGTGGTCGACCAGCCCGTGTCCGAGTACGACCTCGCCAAGGGCGTCGACGCTCCCGTCGACGAGGTGACCAGCGCCCTCGAATCGCTGTCGCGGGAATACACGGAGCAGGGCCGTGGTTTCGACCTGCGAGCGGTGGCCGAGGGGTGGCGTTTCTACACCCGACCCGAGTGCGCCGACGTCGTCGAGCACTTCCTCAAGGAAGGCCAGGAGGTGCGGCTGACCCAGGCCGCGCTGGAGACGTTGGCCGTGGTTGCCTACCGCCAACCGGTCTCACGCGGCAGGGTCTCGGGCGTACGCGGTGTCAACTGCGACGGCGTGATGCGTACCCTCGTACTGAGGGGACTGATCGAGGAAACCGGACACGATCCCGAGTCCGGTGCCCTGCTGTATCGGACCACGACCTACTTCCTGGAACGGCTTGGACTGCGCGGTCTCGACGAGCTGCCCGACCTCGCCCCGTTCCTCCCCGACGACATCGAAGGTCTAGACGACACCGGTGAGTACTGACAACGCCCCGCGCGGTGAGCGCGGCGACCACAGAGACGACCGCGGCCCCAAGGGCCGCAACCACGGACGGGGACGCGATTTCCGCGGCCGTGACGACAGAGACTTCCGCGGCGGCCGGGGCGACCGGCGCCGTGACGACCGCGATTCCCGGGGAGGCCGGGACGACCGACGTGGCGGGGACCGCGACGGACGGAGGGACGGGCGCGACCGGGGTGACCGGCGCGACGACCGTCGGCGTGACGACCGTGACCGCCGCGGCGGCAACCGGGAGGACCGCAAGCACCGCGGCAACCGTGACGACCGCCGTGGCGGGCGCCCCCCCCCCNCCGAGCAGCGCTCGAACCAGGGCGGGGGGGTCCGCAACGAGGCTCAGCTGTCCCGCGCCGCGCAGGAGCGCCTGCGCACCCTGCGCAAGGACTACGAGCCCAGTGACGAGGACCGTCGCGACAAGGACCGTGACACCTACAACGACGTCCCGGGCGGGATCCGGCTCCAGAAGGCCCTCGCCGCCGCTGGTGTCGCCAGCCGCCGCGCCAGCGAGGACATGATCGCCGCCGGTCGCGTCAGCGTCGACGGTGAGACTGTCCGTCGTTTCGGCGCCCGCGTGGACCCGGAGAAGTCCGAGATCCGCGTGGACGGTATGCGCGTGGTCACCGCACCCGACAAGCTGTACTTCGCCCTCAACAAGCCGCGGGGCGTGGTCAGCACCATGTGGGACCCGCAGGGGCGCCCGACCCTGGCCGACTACACCGGCCAGACCTCCGAGCGCATCTTCCACGTGGGCCGGCTGGACACCGAGACCGAGGGCCTGATCCTGCTGACCAACGACGGGGACCTCGCCAACCGGCTCACCCACCCGCGGTACAAGGTCGTCAAGACCTACATCGCCAAGGTGCCCGGCCCTGTGTCCCAGTCCGTGGTGCGGCGCCTGCGCAAGGGCGTCGAGCTCGACGACGGGCCCGTGGAGGTCGACTCCTTCCGCGTGGTCGACGACGCCGAACCCAAGTCCATGGTGGAGATCCGCCTGCACGAGGGGCGCAAGCACATCGTGCGCCGCCTCATGGAGGAGGTCGGCCACCCGGTCTCGGACCTGGCACGCACCCAGGTCGGCCCGATCGACCTCAAGGCCCTCAAACTGGGCACGATGCGCGCGCTGACCTCACGAGAGGTGAGCGAGCTCTACCGGGCCGCGGGCCTGTAGATACAGTTGACGGCGGTCACGGCCCGAACCCTTCGGCCGTGGCCGCCGTCGCTCGTTCCGGGTGACGGCCCCTCATTCCACAGCGACGTATAAGGCGGGATCGAACGTGGCGGTACGTGCCATCCGGGGTGCGGTTCAGGTCGACGCGGACGAACGCGAGCAGGTGTTGGAGGCCACGGCCGAGCTCGTCGCGGAGGTGATGCGGCGCAACGCGCTGACCACCGACGACGTGATCAGCGTGCTGTTCACCGCCACCCCCGACATCAACAGCGAGTTCCCGGCCCTGGCCGCGCGCAAGGTGGGCTTCTCCGACGTGCCGCTCATGTGCGCCACCGAGATCGACGTGCCGCACGCGCTTCCCCGCGTGGTGCGGCTCATGGCGCACGTGGAGACCGGACTGCCACGCTCCGAGGTCCAGCACGTGTACCTGCGCGGCGCCCAGGCCCTGCGCCTGGACATCGCGCAGTAGCCCGCTCCCCGGGCCCCTGGGCCTGCTCGGCGAACACCGGCCCACACCGTCACCCGCCACCGACCCTCGAACGACGCCTCACGGCGCAGTAGTCGGTCGAAGCGACGGAAGGCGTCCACCAAACAGGCCCTAAGCTGGGAGGACAACCGGGGTGGGCCGGGAGCAGGAAGTGCAGTACTGGAGGAGACGGTGACCACAGACCACGGGGGACGGCCGGACGTGGAACGTGTCGTGGTGCTCGGGACGGGCCTGATCGGCACCTCGATCGCGCTGGCCCTGCGCTCGCACGGGGTGGACGTGGCCCTGTCCGACCCCGACCCCGCCTCCCTGCGCATGGCCGCCGATCTGGACGCGGGACGTCCTCTGGAGGAGGGCACCCCGGCCGTTCCGGCGGACGTGGCCGTGGTGGCCGCACCCCCGGAGGCCGTGCCCGAGGTGTTGAAGGAGGCCCAGGACCGGGCACTGGCGCAGGTCTACACCGACGCTGCCAGCGTCAAGTCCAGTGTGGTCGCCGGTGCCGAGCGGCTCGGATGCGACCTGGCCACGTTCGTGCCCGGGCACCCCATGGGAGGCCGGGAGAAGAGCGGCCCCGGCGCGGCCCGCTCCGACCTGTTCCTGGGGCGTTCCTGGGCGCTGTGCCCCACCGGCAAGGCCGACGCGGGGGCCGTGACCGCGGTCTCGCAGGTCGCGCGCCTGTGCGGTGCCGACCCGCTGGTGCTGGAGCCCTCCGCACACGACCGTGCCGTGGCCCTGGTCTCCCACGCCCCCCACATGGCCGCATCCGCCATGGCCGCGCGGCTGTTGGAGGGCGACGCGTCCGCGTTGGCGCTGGCCGGTCAGGGCGTACGCGACGTCACCCGGGTGGCCGGCGGCGACCCCGGCATGTGGACCGCGATCCTGAGCCACAACGCCGCACCCGTGGCGGGTGTGCTGCGTGAGATGGCCCGGGACCTCACCGGCACCGCGCGTTCCCTCGAGCAGGCGCAGGGGCCCGACACCGACCTTGCGCCCGTCCGGGACGTGCTCGAACGCGGGCGCACCGGACAGGGGCGCCTGCCCGGCAAGCACGGAGCGGCGCGGCGTCCGTCCTGGGCCGTCCTGCCCGTGGTCGTCTCCGACGAGCCCGGTGTGCTGGGCCGCCTCTTCGCGGCCGCGGGTGAGGCCGGTGTCAACATCGAGGACGTGCGTATCGAGCACACCCCCGGGCTGCCCATGGGCACGGTGTCGCTGTCGGTGCTCCCCGAGGCCGAGGACACCCTCGTGCGGGCCCTGTCCGCGGCCGGGTGGTCGGTGCACCCGGGGCGCTGACCGGAACGTCCGGAGTGCCACCGCGTCGGGGGTACGCTGTGGCGGATCCGTTTTACACCTCCGGCGACCGGGAGTCGACAGCAGTGAACGCGCAGGGCAACACCGAGGGCATCGTCATCGCGATCGACGGTCCCTCCGGGTCGGGCAAGTCGAGCACCTCCCGTGGTGTGGCCAAGGCGCGCGACCTGCGGTACCTGGACACCGGGGCGATGTACCGGGCCCTGACGTGGTGGATGCTGGACCAGGGCGTGGACGTGGCCGACGCCGCCGCCGTGGCTGCGGTGGTCGACCGCCCCGAGCTGACCATGGGCACCGACCCGAGCGCTCCCACCGTCGCCGTCGACGGCCGCGACGTGGCCGCCGAGATCCGCGGCAAGGACGTCACCGGCAACGTCAGTGCCGTCTCGGCCGTGCCCGAGGCCCGCGAGCGCCTGGTGCGTACGCAGCGGGAGATCATCGCCGCTGCCCGCGCCGAGAGCGAGGGCATCGTCGTGGAGGGCCGCGACATCACGACCGTGGTCGCCCCCGACGCTCCGGTGAAGCTGTTCCTGACCGCTTCGGCCGAGGCACGTGCCTCGCGCCGCAGCAAGGAGGTGCGCACCACGGACGTGGCCGGCACCCAGGCCGACCTGGCGCGCCGCGACGCGCTGGACTCCAGCCGCAAGGACTCCCCGCTGACGCAGACCGCCGATGCCACCGAGCTCGACACCACCGGTCTGGATCTGGAGCAGGTCATCGCGCTGGTCGTCGGGTTGGCGGACGAGGCGCGCGCCGCCGTCACCGCCGAGTAGCACCACCGCCGCCTGCACCGACCAGCGGTTCCGCACCCGTGCGGGAACACAACAGCACCTGACGGGGTTGTTCCCCGTGGCCGCGGGGCGCCTGTCCGGGCGCCCTGCACGACCGTGCCCGGAGTTCTTCCTCCGGGCAGCGCAGTTTTCCATTGTCCTCGCGGCACGCATCCTGGGCGCGTGGGGACCGAGTACCGGGAGCAGTACATGAGTGAGTTCGACGTGACCGACGTGGTCGACGCACCAGAGGGCGAGGAGGAGACCCCGGTCCCCGTCGTCGCGGTGGTCGGCCGCCCCAACGTGGGCAAGTCCAGCCTGGTCAACCGGATCATCCGCCGCCGTGAGGCCGTGGTCGAGGACGTGCCCGGCGTGACCCGCGACCGGGTCGCCTACGACGCCGAGTGGCAGGGCATCCCCTTCACCCTCGTCGACACCGGCGGGTGGGAGACCAGCGTCAGCGGGCTGGCCGCCATGGTCGCCCGCCAGGCCGAGTACGCCGCCCGGACCGCAGACGTGGTCCTGTTCGTCGTCGATGCCACCGTGGGCATCACCGACGCCGACGCCGCCGTCACCCGTGTGCTGCGCAGAGCCGAGAAGCCGGTCGTCCTGGCCGCGAACAAGGTCGACGGGCAGATGCAGGAGTCCGACGCCCTCGAACTGTGGAACCTGGGTGTGGGCGAGCCCTACACCATCAGCGCCCTGCACGGCCGCGGCACGGGCGACCTGCTCGACGCCGTCGTGGAGTCCTTCCCCGAGAAGCCCGAGCCGGTCTTCGACCATGACGAGGAGGCGGGCCCGCCCCGCATCGCCCTGGTGGGCCGTCCCAACGTGGGCAAGTCCAGCCTGCTCAATCAGGTCGCCGAGGAGGACCGCGTCGTCGTGGACTCGGTGGCCGGCACCACCCGCGACTCCGTGGACGAGCTCATCGAGCTGGGTGGACAGACCTGGAAGTTCATCGACACCGCCGGTATCCGCCGCCGCTACCGGGCCCTCCAGGGCGCCGACTACTACGCCACGATGCGCACGGGCCAGGCGCTGGAGCGTGCCGAGGTCGCGGTCGTTCTCATGGACGTCAGCGAGCCGCTGGCCGAGCAGGACATCCGCGTCGTCGAACAGGTCGTGGAGGCCGGGCGCGGTCTGGTGCTGGCCTTCAACAAGTGGGACGTGCTCGACGACGAGCGCCGTTACTACCTGGAGAAGGAGATCGACCGCCAGCTCTCCCGCGTCTCATGGGCCCCCCGCGTGAACGTGTCCGCGCGCACCGGGCGCCACATGGAGAAGCTGGTCCCGGCGATCGAGACGAGCCTGGCCGGATGGAACCAGCGCATCTCCACCGGGCAGCTCAACAACTGGATCAAGGAGCTGGTCGCGGCCACGCCCCCGCCGGCGCGCGGCGGAAAGCAGCCCAAGATCCTGTTCGCGACACAGGCCGGTGCGCGCCCGCCGCACTTCATCCTGTTCACGACCGGGTTCCTCGAGGACAACTACCGGCGCTTCATCGAACGCAAGCTGCGTGAGGACTTCGGGTTCGAAGGCTCCCCGGTGCACATCAGTATGCGCATCCGGGAGAAGAAGAACGCCTCGGGTTCGCAGCTGCGCGCGTCGAAGGGCAGCCGGCGCAACGAAAGCAAGCCGCGGGGCGGACGCCGCTAGGAACCGCTCGCCGAAGGCTGCGGCCCGGGGCCAGGTCCGTGGTCGGAGAAGTACTGAGGGGGTGCTCCGCACGGGGCACCCCCTTCTTCGTGCGGTGGACGGGAACCGTTCCGCGGTCAGGCCTGGAACGGTGTCTGCTCCCGTGCCGCCGATGGTGCGCGGTCGGTGAGGCGGCGCAGAAGGATCTCCGCGGGGCCGCGATGGTTCCCGCGTCGCATCAGGTCGGCGGCCACGACCGAGACGGCCCAGATCGCGGCGGCCACCCCGAAGGACCCGGCCAGTCCCATGCGGTCCTGCAGACCCAGGGCCGGAGGAGAGAAGACCGCCACGAACACCGCGCTCTGCAGCAGGTAGAAGGTCAGTGAGCGCCGGCCCAGCGCCTGGATCGCGGTGGTCGCGGGGCCGGGTGAGCGTGCCGCACGGATCGCCACCAGGGCGATCAGCCCGGCCGTCCCGAAACCGCCGAAGTAGCCGGTCAGCGGTTGGAGCAGGGCCGTCCCCCACACGGCCGCCGCCGAGGAGGCCTCCCACAGGCCGGTCCGGGCGAGGATCGACGGCAGGGCACCGAGGGCGGAGACAGCCATGGTGAGCACGACGGCCCACACCAGGAAGGTCCGGTTGCGCTCGGGCTCCTCCAACAGGCGTCGCCGGGCCGCCCACAGACCCGCGATCACCCCCGGCACCACCATGATCGTCGCGACGGCCGCTCCGATGGGTGCGCCCGGTAGCCGTTGGAGGTGGAGGGCGCCCGGGTCCGTGCCGGCCGGAACGGCCAGGCTGCCGATGTCGAACGTGGACACGCCGTTGGACAGGGCCAGTACCAGCGGCACTCCGGAGAGCAGGGTGCCGGGGACCAGCGTGAGGCCGCCCACCCACAGCAGGGTCCGGTCACGTGCGCGCAGGAGCCCGAGGAGCAGGAGTGAGGCCAGCCCGTAGGCGGCGAGGATGTCGATGGGCACCAGCAGCGTGTGGACCAGTCCGAAGACCACGAGCCACAGGCCCCGCCGGCGCAGCAGGGAGCGGACGTCGGCCGGGTCGGCGCCGCGGGCGGTCCGCTGCTCCACGATCTGGACCAGGGCGTAGCCGAACAGGAACGCGAACATCGGCCGGGCGTGGTTGCCGACGAAGAGTTCGTGCAGCGCGAGGGAGATGTGGTTGGGGACGGCAGGACCGTGGTCGACGGCCAGGACGAACAGCGGGGCGTGGGCGCAGGCGATGGCCAGCAGCATGGCACCCCTGGCCAGGTCCGGTGCGAGTGCTCGCGGCGCGGTGGTGCTCACGTGTCCTCCTCCGATGGGGCAGCTCCCCGCATGCTACGACATGTAGATCATGTAAATCATGATCGAGGGATGCCGCCATCGGCTGCCGACATGATCTGCTTGATACGTTGTGTGAAACATGCGTGGAAGGCGGTGTCCAGGTGGACGATCGAGAGGACGGCGCACCTCACGGCCCCGGAGGCCGGGGTTTCTACGGTGCGGTGACGGTGAGTGAACGGGGTCAGATCTCGCTTCCGGCCCAGGCCCGTCGTGACCTGGGTATCTCTGCCGGCGACAAGCTGCTCGTCCTCGGCGACCCGGAGCAGGGGCTCGCCCTGATGAGGGTCGACCGGCTCCTGGCCAACATGGAGTTCTCCCCGGTCCTGAAATCCGCGGTGAAGGAGCGGATGGCCGAAGAGGAAGGCTCCGGGACCGCAGGCGGGGACGCGGCCGAGTGACCGCACGGTGGCACACGTGAGGGGCGCCCCGGAACCGGATCCGGGGCGCCCCTTTCTTGTGTGCGTCGGTCGGCGCGATCAGTCGGAGGGCAGGCGACGCACGTTGCTCGGGGGTACGTGGTCCCCGCTCTCGCCGGTCCTGCGCGGGTAGGGCAGGCCGCGTCCCTCGTTGCGGTCGGGGACCGGGATGGACGGGGCACCGGGCAGCGGTTCCCCGGCGGACTCCTTCATCCGCCAGACCACGATGAGCCCCACCACCCCGGCCAGCATGACCAGCAGCGCCGGAGCGTACAGGTTCTGGGTTGCCTGGATCAGCGACTCCGCGGCCAGCGGGGTGGTTCCGCCGAACAGCGCCACGGAGACGTTGAAGCTGATCGCCAGCGCGCCGTAACGAACCGCGGTGGGAAAGAACGCCGGCAGCGTCGACGGGACGGTGCCGGAGAAGTGCACCAGTGTGATCGCCAGGAGCACCACACCGAAGGCGACTGCGGCGGTGTTGCCCTGTTGCAGGAGCCAGAACGCCGGCAGGGCCAGCACGATCGCGAACAGGCTCCCCGAGGCCAGGACGGGACGGCGCCCCACCCGGTCGCTGAGTCGGCCGAAGAAGGTCACGCTCGCCAGCATCAGGACCATGGCCCCCAGAGTGAGGACCAGGCCCGTGGTCTCCGAGTAACCCAGTTCTGCGTCCAGGTAGGTCGGCATGTAGGCCGTGACCATGTAATTGTTGACGTTGAAGGCCAGCACCAGGCCGATGCACAGCAGGATCGGGCGCCACTGGTCGATGATGGTGGCACGGAACTGCCCCTTGCGCCGCTGCCCCTGGGTGTCCTTGGCGAAGCCCTCCGAGTTCTCCTGGAAGACCGGGGTGTCCTCGAGCCTGAGGCGCAGGTACAGACCGATGGCCCCCAGGGGCAGGGCGAGCAGGAACGGGATGCGCCAACCCCACTCGAGCATCGCGTCGCTGCCGACGAGCAGAGTCATGGCCGTGACGACCGAGGCTCCGCCGACGTAACCGGAGACGGTCCCGAACTCCAACCAGGAGGCCAGGAAACCGCGGCGCCTGTCCGGGGCGTACTCGGCGATGAAGGTGGTCGCACCGCCGTACTCGCCGCCGGTGGAGAAACCCTGCAGCATGCGGGCGAACAACAGCAGGACCGGTGCGGCGATCCCCAGGGTCTCCGCCGATGGGATGAGCCCGATGGAGAAGGTGCTCACCGCCATGAGCAGCATGGTGAGCGCCAGGACCTGTTTGCGGCCGATGCGGTCGCCGAGCGGCCCGAAGAACATGCCGCCCAGCGGACGGACGAGGAAGGCCGCGGCGAACGTGGTGAACGTTGCGATGAGTTGTACGGCCCCGGACTGCGCCGGATAGAACACCAGGCCGATGGTGACCGCGAGGTAACTGTAGACACCGAAGTCGTACCACTCGGTGGCGTTTCCGATCGCCGCTGCCGTGACGGCCTTGCGGGTCGTCCGGTGGCTGGTCTTCAGGGACGGGGCCGTCCCGGGATCTTTCTCGCTCACGTCTCCCCCTCAGTGGAACCACCCCAGTATCACCCAGAGGGGTCGAGCATGCGCTTTTAGTGACCATCTTCCGTGGTTCGCCACTCGGAAGGGCCGCTACCGTTGACAACAGTGGGCGTCGAGGGAAGGGGGTGGCCGTGCACAAGGTTCTGGTCAGCGCCTGCCTGCTCGGCAGCAGGGTGCGTTTCGACGGGCGTGCCAAGGAGGTCTCCGACGGCACCGTCGACCGGTGGTACCACGAGGGCCGTATCGTACGGCACTGTCCCGAGATCGCCGGGGGGCTGCCCGTGCCCCGGCCGCCCGCAGAGATCGAACCGGGGGCCGGGGCCGCCGACGTCCTGGCTGGGCGCGCCCGCATCCTCACACCCGACGGCCGCGACGTCACCGAGCACTTCGTCTCCGGGGCCCGTGCCGCCCTGGCCACCGCGCGGGCCACGGGGGCGGCGGTGGCCGTACTCAAGGAGTCCAGTCCCTCGTGCGGGCTCCGGCAGATCTACGACGGCACGTTCAGCGGAACCAAGGTCCCCGGCAGCGGTGTCACCGCGCAGCTGCTCACCGAGC
Organism: Nocardiopsis salina YIM 90010; assembly: GCF_000341025.1. Lineage (GTDB taxonomy): Bacteria > Actinomycetota > Actinomycetes > Streptosporangiales > Streptosporangiaceae > Nocardiopsis > Nocardiopsis salina. The sequence continues at coordinate 18,328 of NZ_ANBF01000190.1, forward strand.
ACGGGATCGCCGTCTTCACCGAGGACGAGATCGCCCGGGCCGACGACCGCCTGCGCGCGGGCGAGCAGCAGGACGCGTGACGGCTCAGTCCTTGACGACCTCGTAGCGCAGCAGCGCGAAGTCGCCCGCGCGGACCACCTTCACCGGGCGCAGGTCGACCCGCCCCGCGAGCAGGGGAGCGCCGGCGCCCAGCGTGACCGGGGCCAGGGACACCTCCACGATGTCCAGCAGGCTCAGTCGGGCCAGATCCGCGGCGATCTGCCCACCTCCGACCAGCCACACGTCGCGTCCGTCGGCGGTCTCCACCAGGGTCCGGTGCAGCTCGCGCAGTTCCTCGTCGGTGTCGGCCGAGGCGAAGCGCACGTCGCCCTCGACGTGGGGCAGCTCCCGGTGGGTGAGCACCCACGTGGGGGCGGCGTAGGGCCACTTCTCCGGCTTCTCGTTGCGCATGACCCACTCATAGGTGGTCGCGCCCATCAGGAGCGCCCCGGCAGAGGCGACGAACTCCTCCGTCTCCTTCTCGGCCTCGCCCCCTTCGGCTGCGAACAGCCAGTCCAGGGACAGGTTCTCGTCGGCGATGAAACCGTCCACGCTCGTGGCCGTCATGTACACGGTGCTCATGGTGCCTCTCCTCGTTCGTGTCCTGCGTTGCGGACCTGCAGCCACTCGAGCGGATCGCCGTGGTCGGCCCCGGCCCCGCATGCGCGCAGCATGTGCCGCACCAGAAGGCGGCGGTGCGCGGCGTAGGTGAGCACGTGTGCGACGATCCCGCCCAGAAGGAAGCTCTCCGGCGGGTCGCAGATCGCGTCGACGATGCGGTCACCCCACGCGCCGCGGCGTTCGATGCCAGCGGTGGTCGCCACCCAGCGCTGCGCGGCCCGGGTGTGGCGTTCCCGTAGTTCCTGGAGGCCGTCGCCACCCGGGTCCGGAAGGTCGGCGCCCTCGATGGAAGCCAGCCAGACCTCCTTGGCCGCGACGAGGCGGTGCAGGCACGCCGCGATCGATCCCTCCTGCCCGTCCCACTCCAGTACGGTCAGGCCGGGGAACCACTCGTGCCGGTACTGTTCCTCCGACAGTTCGGCGGCCCGCCCGATCAGCGCCGCGGTGTCCTCCACGTCGTGGTGCACCTGGAGCGCGGTGACGTCCAAGCCCGTGTCCCTCCTCGGAGTCTGCTCCACCCACAGGTGGACCGGTGGGTGGAAGTGGATGCCGTTCGGTGCCGGCACCCACGTGGCGCTGCCCGGGCCGGTTGCGCTCGGCGGGTGGCCGAACGTGCGGGTGAAGGCCCGGGTGAACCCCTCCAACGACCCGTAACCCGCGCCGAAGGCCGCGTCGGTGACGCTCGTGCCGCGGGCGATCTGCCACGCCGCACGTTCCAACAGCACCCTGCGCCGCAGCGCCACCGGCGACTCGCCCGCCTGCCGAGACAGGGTTCGGGTGAAGTGGAACGGGGAGCTGAAGGCCCGGTCGGCCATGTCGGCCAGGGTGGCGTTGTCGTCGTCCAGGACCGCGTCCAGGAGTTCGCGGAGTCGATCGCGTCCGCTGTCCGCCTCGCTCATGGCACCAGTATGTGGCGCGGGGCGGTACGGGCGCTTGACCGTTCTTGCCCGGTCGGGGCTGCACACGAAAATGGCCCGGCTGTCCGGACCGGCCCTGCGGCCGGACCGGAGGATCGTCAGGGTCGGGGCGCGCCGGGCGGGGGTGTGGCGCGGACGTTCTCCTTGCGGCCGCGCAGGAACGTGCCCAGCGCCAGGCCCGCGGCGAGCAGGACGGCCACGGTGGGTACGCCGAGCGCGGTCACAGTCCAGATCTGTTGCCTGTTGTCGGCCGCGTCGACCGTCGTGGCCGACGGGGCGAGACCGCCCTCGATCCCGTCTGCACGCAGGCACCTTCGTAGTCGGGGGTGAACATGGCCACCTCGCCGAGCGGTTCGTCCCCTTCGACCTCCACCTCGATGATGTCGTCGTCGGTGACGTCGGCGACGATGTCCGGCTCGGGGTGGCCGATCCGGGCGCCGACGGCCATGACGACCACGACCATCACCAGGGCTACTGCCAGCGAGGCGAACGCGGCGAGGTAACCGGGGCGCAGGCGGCGCTGCTTCGGGGCTGCGCGGGCGAGGGAGGCTTCTGGGGGCCGGGGACAAAGTGTGCCGGCGGGGGAGTGTGGTCTGACATTGTGGCAGTTGTTGTCACTTTTCGTCGGCGGAACCCGGTCTCGTACCGCCCCGGAGAGCTCGGCCGGGCCCACGCCACGGGCGACAGCCGGTGCGACGGTGAACGCCGTTGCGGTCGTGTTCGCAGTGTCCGGGGCCTGCCCTTACCCGGCCCGTTGCGGAGCCCCGTGCGACACACCCGCGAGACGCATCACCCAGCGGTCAACGGAAAACGCGCGCGGCCCGCGTTGTTGTCATCGGGGAGCCACCGCCGAGGGCACACGAGGGAGAGCCCATGAGCACTGCGGAGACCGGGAGGAGGCTGCCCGAGTCCGTCGGAGTCACCGTCGTCGGGGCGGGTCAGGCCGGGCTCTCGGCCGCCTGGCACCTGCGTCGCCTCGGGCTGGTCCCCGGCTCCGACCTGCTCGTGCTCGACCGCGGGCCCGGCACCGGGGGTGCCTGGCAGTTCCGGTGGGAAGCGTTGCGCCTGGACCGGGCGCACAAGGTCGACGACCTCCCGGGCCTGGGCGAACTCGGCCTCAGTTTCTCCACCGCCGACCCTGCACGCCCCGCCCGCGACGTCGTGCGCGAGTACTACGACCGCTACGAACGCCACTTCGGGCTGGAGGTGCAGCGGCCCGTGCACGTCCACCGGGTCTCCGGCGGGGGAGGCGACGGCGACCCGTTCGAGGTGGAGACCGACCGCGGGACCGTGCGCACCACCGTGCTCGTCAACGCCACCGGGACCTGGGCGCGGCCTTTCCGCCCGCACGTGCCCGGCGCCGCGAACTTCGCCGGGGTCCAGATCTCCACGCCCGAGTACCGGGCCGCCGAGGACTTCGCCGGGCACAGGGTGCTCGTCGTGGGCGGGGGAACGTCGGCCGTCGGGTTCCTGCGCGAGCTCGAAGGCGTGGCCTCCGACACCCTGTGGGCAACGCGGCGGCCCGTCACCTTTGCGGACGTCCCCGATGCCGGGCGCCGAGCAGTGCGGCAGGCCGACGAAGCCGCGCGCGACGGAGCGCGCCTCCCCAGCATCGTCTCCGGTACCGGTCTGCCCGCCACCCCGGAGAACCTGGCCGCGCGGGACCGGGGGCTGCTGGTGGCGCGCCGCATGTTCAGTTCTGTTGAACCCGGCGGCGTGAGCTGGGACGACGGCACGTTCGAACCCGTGGACGCCATAATCTGGGCCACAGGGTTCCGCGCCGAACTCACCCACCTGGTGCCGCTGCGGTTGCGCGAGCCCGGCGGCGGCCTCCGGGTGAAGGACGGGCGTGCGGTACTCGAACCCCGCCTGTTCCTCGCCGGGTACGGGCCCCAGGCCAGTACCATCGGCGCGAACCGGGCCGGGCGCACCATCGCCCGCGGGGCCCTCCGCGAGTTGGAGCGCGCACGGCCCGATGCCCGCTCCGGCGCGGGAATGCGGTAAGGTCTCCTGCGTCGGCGACGCCAGGGGCGCGCTCGGCATACGGGACGTGGCGCAGTTTGGTAGCGCACTTGACTGGGGGTCAAGGGGTCGTGGGTTCAAATCCCGCCGTCCCGACACAGAAGCAGCAGGTCATCGAAGGGTCCACCGTCCGGTGGGCCCTTTTTCGCGGCCCAGGTGGGGTAAAAGTGGGGTAGAACCGGGGTCAGTGGGCCCTCAGCCCAGGTCGTGCAGGATCTCGTTCATCGCTGTCGCTGCGGAGCGGCGCACCGGCCGCAGCTGGCGGCGGTGGACACGTTCGGTGGTGTAGGGGCCTTGTGGCCGGCCGACAGGAGGTCGCTGCTCACGTCGTGGCAGTTCTCGTGCGGCCCATTCCTTGTCGTTGGAGCCCGCCTTCTCTCGATCGTGCGGACGCCCTCGACGCCGAGCGGAAGATGGTCGGTCGGCTCCTACGGTCCACACCTGCCCTACTCACGCACGGGAAACGTTCGTTCCGTGGCTCTGGTCGCTGTCACTTGAACTCTGATCTGCTAATGAAAACGCACCGAATGAGGTGACCTATTAGGCAAAGTCTCGGTGCAGGTCAAGATGAATGTGTGGAGCAGGGGTTCGCCATCCGGGGGTCAATGGCCTCGGATGGCCGTCACGAGGAAGGTTGGACTGAAGGAAAGGGAACGGACCCCTGGCGCGATAGCGTTGCGATGCGCTCCCGTGGCCCTCGGTCGTCGGCCAGGGGTCTCATTATCTGATCCTTCTCAACACGCCCAGAGGCAACCCATTCTGTTCGGCCCGATCCGCTAGGGTCCAAGCTGGAAGAACGATCGGATATGCCCACACGAGGGAGGTCTGGCATGCTCCAGGAGCTTTCAGTAGCTGATGGACTGGTTTCGATCGGTGTCAGGGGCAAGGTCGAAAAGCAGGAGTGGGAACAGGTCACAGGAACCGTGAATGAGGCTCTTTCTGAGTACGAACGAGTCTCCCTGTATGTCAACCTGTCCGGCCTTGAAGGAATGAGCGTCGGAGCAGTCCTCGAAGATGTACGTTTTTCGCTGAAGAATCTCAGCAACATGGACCAGCTGGAACGCGTGGCAGTCGTCACCGACTCGACGTGGATCGAGAAGGCCACTGACGCAAGCGCAAAAATCTTCTCCGACCTGGAAGCACGAGTCTTCAGCCAGGATGAGGAGGCCGAAGCCCGCCAGTGGGTGAAACCTTGACCTGCTTGCTCACCCAGTGAGGTGAACTCAGCGGGCAAGGGTGCGAACTCGCCTCACGAAGTCAGGTGGTCCCGTGCGTCGGTGTGGCCGGCCACCGTCGCACAGTGTGCGCAGCAGAAGACGCCTGTCCCGGCCTCGATGCCGTGGCCGACGACCCGGATGCCGCAGTTACCGCACACGGGCGCCAACCGGTGGATCGCACACTCGAAGCTGTCGAAAGTGTGGACCCGGCCTGCCATGTGTACTTCGAATGCGCGCAGGTATTCGTTTCCACAAACCTCGCAAGTAGCCATGGGTGCCTCCGTTGTAGCTGGTCATCACCTTGTGGTCACACCACCTGCCCGTGCCACTGGCTGAGCAAACGCATTCGGGCACGCTCGGCGTCACGATCGGCGGCCAGGGGCGATGCCGGTCCTGGTCCCTGAGATGGGACTGTTCGGCTTGCCCCCATGTCCCGCCCACGGAGCTCGAACGGGCCGTCCTCCATCGGCAGGAGCCCGGCTCGATCGAAGACGGCGCGTTGCTTCAGAGCCTCCGACGGGCAGGAAGGAGACCGTCGGCGCGCCGCCTGCGTTCAGGGGCGCAGTGGGGTGAAATCGCGGGCGGCGACGAACTCGGGTCGGGCTTCCCTGGCTGCGAAGGGCTCCACCAAGGCATTGTCCACTCTGTTGAACACGACGAAGATGTTCGAACGTGGGAACGGCGTGATGTTGTTGCCCGAGCCGTGCATGCTGTTGCAGTCGAACCACAGCGCGGAGCCGCTCGGACCGGTGAACTGCTCGATGCCGTGCCGACGTGCCAGCTCGGTGATGTCGTCCTCCTGCGGGACACCGACCTTCTGGGCCCGGAGCGAGGACTTGTAGTTCTCGTCCGGGGTCCGGCCCAGGCAGGGCACGAACGTCCGGTGCGCTCCCGGCATGAGCATCAGCCCTCCGTTGAAGGCGTAGTTGTCGGTCAACCCGATGGACAGGCTGACCGCGCCCATGTTCGCCATGCCGTCCTCAGCGTGCCACGTCTCGAAGTCCGAGTGCCAGTAGAAGCCGCCACCGCGGAAGCCGGGCATGAAGTTCACGCGGCTCTGGTGGACGTAGACGTCGCCGCCGAGGATCTGCCGTGCCCTGTCCAGGATGCGGGGCTGCCGGAGGAGCCGGGCGACGTGTTCGCTGAGCAGGTGGGCGTCGAAGACCGAACGTACCTCGTCGGACGCCGGCTCGGTGATCGTACGCTCGTCGGCGCGGATCTCCGGGTCTTCGGCCATGGCCTGGATCTCTCTCGAGCACGCGGCGACCTCCTCCTCGGACAGGAGATCACGTTGGACATGGAAGCCGTCGCGCGCGTGCGCAGTGAGCTCGTCGGGCTGCGCCGGCCCCTTCCGTGCTCGGAGGCCCACCGTCGGTTCCTCACGGGGGATCCACCCCCGGCCCCTCTCGGGTTCCACACGTGTGGGGTACCGGTCCTGGGTGCGTGCGTCAACGATGGTCATGGTCGACCGGTCCTTCCTCGATGCGCTCTGCCATGTGCTTGCAGGCCGCCGGTGGCCCGGTTCTCCGCACCGGTGTGCTGGGACGAGAGCCGTGGATGGATCGGTACAACAGCGGGCGGTGTCCGTCGGCCCACCACCGTGAACGGGCGGCCCCCGTGATCTCCCGTACTGCCGACGCTCTCGAAATCATCGGTGCAGTCGGTACCGGGCTCGGTCATCGTGGGCTCGCGTGCACGGGTCGCGGTGTCGACATCCGCTGGTCCCACGATTCGTCCTGTGGGATACGCACTGCCCCGCCGGAGGCATCGGTAATCAGGACCGGACTGTTCGGAGCGGAGAGGCGGCCGTCCGGGAACGAGAAGTTCGACGGTAGGAGTCGGTCCGTCCGCGGGTGGTCGGTAGACGGCCGTGCCCTGACACCGCATCCGAGGAGCGGGTGTATCCGGCATCCTCAGGATCGACGGGGCCACCGTCACCGCGTACCTCGGTGCCCGAGGTTCGTCCGGTTCGAGCTGGTGAGTGGTGAACGGGTCGCCGCTCGAGCGCAAGTGCGCCCGACGCTAGCGGCGTGGATCGGGAGGCGGCCCGCACCGTTCGAAGGGCACGAGCCGCCGGGAAGCGATTCAGCCGGGAGAAGTCCGGGGTCGGCGGCGCAGGAGGCCTTCTGCAGACCAGATCTAGTAGACGACCACAGGTTTGACGGTGGCGCTGGATTCCGAATCCCGGAAGCAATTGTTGATCTCGCCGAGGTCGTAATGACCGACCAGCTTGTCGAAGGGGAAGAGGCCCTGCTGCCACAGCCAGATCAGCCGCGGGATGAAGACCTGTGGGACAGACCCTCCCTGCACGATCGTCTTGAACGTCCAGCCCTTGACCAGTGACTTTCCGATCTCGAAGGGAACCTCGGTGCCGGGCGCGGCCGCACCCACGAGCCCGAACGTGCCCCGGTGCGCCAGGGCGTCGGCCCCTTGGCGCATGACTTCGGGGCGAGCGGTCGTGTCGAGGACGTGGTCGGCGCCGAGGCCGTCCGTGATCCGGAGGATTTCCTCGGTGAGGTCGGTCTCGCGTGTGTTGACAGTATCGGTGGCGCCGAACTCCCGTGCCATTTCCAGACGTTCACTGTGGATGTCCACGGCAATGATCTGTTCGCAGTGCGCCACTGCGCCCGCCATGACCGCTGCAGCCCCCACAGCGCCGGTCCCGATGACCACGAGCGAACTTCCGGGGTTCGGCCGGAGTTCGTTCAGGACGGCTCCTGCTCCCGTCTGGATTCCGCACCCCAGAGGTGCCGCAGTCTCCAACGGGACGTCAGGGGAAACCTTGACAAGGCTCTCCTCCACGACATTGGAGTACGACGAGAAGGAGGATTGTCCGAAAAAGTGCGACGAGATCGTTTCCGTGCCGGCGCTGAATGCGGTCGACCCGTCCGTGCGACGGCCACCGAAATCCGCAGCGAAGAGGTTCTCGCAATAGGCGACCTCGCCCGAACGGCACCTGCGGCACTTGCCGCAGAACGCCGCTGCCAGCAGGACGTGGTCACCTGTTTCAACGGTGGTCACGGCCGACCCGACGGCCTCGACGATCCCGGCCCCTTCGTGGCCGAGCACTGCCGGGAGCGGGGTCGGGTAGACCTGGTCCCTGACGAGCTGGTCGGTGTGGCAGACCCCTGAGGCCACCATTCGGACACGAACCTCGTTCGCCCGCACGTCGTCCAGGGTCACCTGTTCGATCGACAAATCCTGGTGAGGAGCCCGTGCCACCGCAGCAGTGACGTCCATGGGAACAGCCTTTCCATTCGGATCAAATCGGGTACTGCTGTCCAGAAGGCTCGACGGTGATCCACTTGAGCTCCGTGAATTCATTGATGACAGCCCTGCCGTCGAACCGTCCGTAACCGCTGGACTTCATTCCACCATAGGGAGCCTGTGCTTCGTTCTGGACAGTTGCACCGTTGACGTGCACGTGTCCGGCGTCGATACGAATTGCGGCCTGGAGGGCGCGGGTGCTGTCGCGTCCGAAGACTGCGGCAGCCAGACCGAACTCGGTGTCATTTGCTGTTCTGACTGCGTCCTCGAAACCGGACACACGGACAATGGTCGTGATCGGGCCGAAAGTCTCCTGATCGTAGATATCCATGTCAGGTCGGACATGGTCGATGATGGTCGGCTGCATGCTCGCGCCGTCAGCCCTGCCACCGGTCACGAGGGTCGCGCCCTTGGCGAGTGCGTCATCGATCAAGCGGTTGATCCGTTCACCCGACTCGGGCTCGTACATCGGCCCGATCACGCAGGAAGGGTCCTCCGCGGGGTCGCCGACGGGCAGTTGGGCGGCCCGCGCCGCGAAGGCGGAGACGAACTCCTCCGCAACGGCTTCGTCGACGACGAAGCGCTCGGTGGACATGCAGATCTGGCCTTGGTACATGTAAGCGCCGAAGACCGCCGCGTCGACGGCGTCGCTGATGCTCGCATCGTCCAGGACGACCATGGGCGCCTTCCCGCCGAGTTCCAGGAGGGCAGGTTTGAGGTGGCGCCCCGACTTCTCACCGATGATCCGACCGACGGTGGTCGAGCCCGTGAAGTTGACCCTGCGTACGGCAGGGTGGGCGATCAGCGACTCGATGAGCGCTGCCGAGTCCTCCGGGGCGTTGGTCAGGAAGTTGAGGGCGCCCGGAGGCAGGCCGGCCTCGTGCAGTACCTCGGCGATCAACTGGTGAGAACGCGGGCTTCCCTCCGAGGCGCGGAACACCACGGTGTTTCCGCACACCAGCGGATAGGCGATGGCGCGGGCCGCCAGAACGCCGGCACCGTTCCAGGGGGCGATGCTCAACATCACGCCCGCCGGCTGCCGGACGGTCATGGACAGGGCCCCGGGCTTGTCCGTGGGAACGGTCTCGCCCTGGATCTGTGTGGCGAGGCCCGCTGCCTCCCGGAAGAGCTGGGCCACCAGGTGGGTGTTGAATCCGGACCACAGAGGCGCGGCGCTGACCTCACGGGTCATGGTCTCGGTGAACTCTGCCGCCCTGTTCTCCATGATGTCCGCTGCCTTCAGGAGCACGGCTCGGCGCTCACTCGGGCCGGTCAGGGACCACGTCGCGAAAGCCGCATGGGCCGACTCGACCGCGGCGATCGCGTCGTCCGACGTGGCCGCCGAGCCCTCGGTGATGACCGCATCGGTCACTGGGTGCCGCCTGGTGAAAGTCCTGTCGGCACTGCTGTTCTTGGCTTCGTTGTCAACGATGAGGTGGGATTTCATTGCCTTCACTCTTTCGTTCGGTTCTTGTGGAGGTCGGGAGAGGAGGGGTCGGTGTTTCCTCTCATCGCGGGAACGGTCAGAACTGCGATGACGCCGACCAGAGCCGCTGCTGACCACACCGCGAAATTGTTGAAGTCGGAGAGCTCGGCGGCCACGAGTGCTCCACCGCCGGAGATCGCGATGACTGCACCGATTCGGCCGATTCCGAGTGTGACGCCGAGCGCGGTGGCCCTCGTGGTGTCGGTGTAGTACGTCGCCACGAAACCGTTGATGAGGATCTGAGCGCCGATCGAACCGAAGCCGACAATGGCGACGAGGACATACATGGCCCACAGGGGGAAGATTCCGGTCCCCATGAGCAGGAGCGCGGACCCCGAGAACACGAAGGAAACGGCAGTGACGTACCTGGGGCCGAAGGTGTCGGCCAGACGCGAAGAGAGCACTGCACCGATGACCGCGCCCATGTTGGTCGTCAGGAGGAAGCTCAGGGACGAGGTGAGGGAGTAGTCGGCCAGGACGAGCAGGGTGGGCATCCACGTGTTCAAGCCGTAGACCAGCGTCTGCCCTGCGATGCCCGCCAGGCAGAAGAGCACCGTGGCCAGGGCCCAGCGGCCTCTGAGGACCGCCTTGAACTGGTTGTCCTTCCTGGGCGTGCCCTCGGGAGGACCGGCCGCCCCCGCAGGTTCCGTCGCGGGGGAGAGGCCGTAGTCCTCGGTGATCCGGGCGGCCTCCTCGGGGCGGCCGCGTGCCCTCAGATAGGCGGGGGACTCCGGAAGGAGTATGTAGAGGAGCGGCACCACCGTGACGAGGGGCAGCCCCCCGATCGCCAGCAGGCCCCGGAAACCGATGGCCTCGAGGAGTGCCATCGCGCAGAGCGCGGAGAGGATGCCCCCTACCGCGTAGCCGGAGAACATGAGCGCGTTGTTCAGGTTGCGGCGCTGGGGACGGGAGAACTCGACGGTCACGGCGATCGCTGTGGGGATCACGCCGCCGAGCCCGAGGCCTGTCAGGAAGCGGAAGAGGCCGAAGAGCTCCGGTGTCGGCGCGTACGCGGTGGCGACCATGAGCAGGGAGAAGGAGGTGATGCTCCCGAGCATCACCTTGCGTCGGCCGATCACGTCGGTGAGGTAGCCCGCGACCAGAGCTCCGGCGAACATGCCGGCCAGCGCGTAGCTGCCGTAGGCCCCGGCCTGTACCGGGGTCAGGCCCCACGGCTCGTACTCCAGCAGGGAGGGGACGATCGCTCCGTAGATGACCAGGTCATAGCCGTCGAAGACGATGGCCACGAAGCACAGTGCGATGACCGCGGCGGCGGACTTCTTGGGAGACCGTGCGCCGTTGCCCGCGGAGTCGGGTCGCCGCTGAGCTGAGGGGCCGCTCGGTGTGGTGGCCATGATGCTCCTTGACGCACTCAATGTGTGACACTTGGTCGTCGATACACATGAAATATGTATGACTTGTGATGGAAGCACAGTGTGACCGGTAGCACAAGTAGTGCGCCGCGATAGATTTCCGTCGGTCACGTGAGCGAGTTGAGAGGGGTAGGTGTGCGTCCGAAAGACCTGGTGATGGACCTCTTCGGGGACTACGTCCGCTATATGGGCGGCAGCATCCGGCTGGGTCAGATCGTGGAGCTCCTGGCGCTCTTCGAAGTGGAGCCGGCAACCACTCGCGTGACCTTGTCCCGCATGCGCAAGGACGGGTGGGTGGCTGCTGAGCGGCAGGGCAGGGAGATGCTCTACTCGGCGACGCCGAAACTCCTGAAGGTGCTCGACGAGGGGCGGGAGAGGATCTTCTCGCCGTCGCGTTCGCCCTGGACGGGTCAGTGGACCATGGTGCTCTACCAGATCCCGGAAGCCCGCCGGCGCCAGCGTGAGCGGCTCAAGCGCACGCTCGCCTGGGAGGGGTTCGGCCAGTTGAACTCCACTACGTGGGTCTCGCCCCACAGCGTCCGGGAGCAGATGTACGAACTGCTGGGCTGCGAGAACGATCCGACGATCCACGTGGTCACGATGTCCACGGGAAGCTGGGCCCGTGACAAGGAACTGGCAGCGAAGTGCTGGGACCTGGATGAACTGGCGGTCGCCTACCGCCNAGGCGCAGCAGGTCAGTGACGAGGAGGCGTGGCGGCTCCGGGTGAAACTCGTCTGGGACTACCGCCACTTCCCCTTCCGCGATCCGAACCTCCCCCAGGGGATTCAACCCCCGGACTGGCCCGGGGACGAGGCCTACGCCCTGTTCGTCCGGGTGCATCAGCAGCTGACGGCCCAGGCGAACGCGCACATATCAGCTGTGGTCTTCGGCGGCGGGGCCCCGATGCCGACGCGCAGCGGGCAGGGTCCGACGGGGGACCCCTCGGGCAGGGCCTGACGCCCGGCCCGCTCCCGGTGCCGGGGCCCGCTGGTGCCGGGCGGGCCGCTCCGTGCAGCGCCGGTGTCCGCAGCCTCTCCGGTCTCCCGCCGCTGCGCACCCCTGGCGAGAGAGCGCTGTCACTCGTGTGCGGGCGCAGCCCGGGTCCGAACGTCGTCGAGCCCTGCTCCGACGGAGGGCCACGGGCAGTCGACCGAATGAGTCCCCCGGTTCCCTCTGCCGCTTCCCGCATGACCCTGCCTCTCGGAGAGCTGCTCGGGACGGCCCGTCAAGGGGGCGGCCTGTAACAGGGCCGGAACATGCAGCGATACAAGTGACAGTCTTTCTACGGATCACGTCAGAGTGTTACAGTTCGCGTGTAAGTGCGATCACACTGATCTTTCGAGCAAGGACGTGACCCACCATGAGCATTCGGATTGCGTGCATCGGAGGCGGTCCCGGAGGTCTGTTCTTCACCACCCTCGTCAAGCGGGCGCTGCCCAGCGCCGAGGTGGTCCTCTTCGAGAGGAACCAGGCCTCCGACGCCTTCGGGTTCGGGGTCGTCTTCTCGGATGCAACGCTCCGCCGCATCACCGAGGCCGACCCGGTCCTCCAAGAGGCGCTCGAGCGGCACGGTTGGCGCTGGGAGGCCATCCAGGTCCGGCTCAAGGGGCAGCGGCACGAGTTCCACGGCAACGGGATGTCGGCCGTCCACCGGCGCGTACTGCTCACCGAGCTCCAGGGGAAGGCGGCAGAAGCAGGCGTCGACATGCGTTTCGGAACGTTCGTGCGAGACCTGCACGAGCTGGACGGCTACGACTTGGTCGTGGCGGCCGACGGAGCCAACTCGAACACACGGCGCCAGGTGGGCGAGGACGTGCTCGGCCACGAGGTCGTCGAGGCCGGCGCGAAATTCATCTGGTTCGGTACCACGTACATGTTCGACGGCCTGACCTTCGTGCACCGCCGCAACGAGCACGGGAACTTCGCCGCCCATGCGTATCCCATCAGCACCGATCTCTCCACCTTCATCGTCGAGGCCGACGAGCAGACCTGGCGCAACGCCGGGTTGGACGAGTTCGACACTTCGCAGCCCGCAGGTGTTTCGGACATGAAGTCGAAGAAATACATCGAGGAGCTCTTCGCGGAGGACCTCGGGGGCCACGAGATCGTGGTCAACAACTCCCGTTGGGGCAACTTCCGGACGCGGAGCACCCGGCGCTGGCATGCCGGAAACGTCGCTCTGCTGGGGGACGCGATCCACACCGCCCACTTCTCCGTGGGGTCAGGAACGAAGATGGCCATGGAGGACGCGATCGTCCTGGCTCGCACGGTCGCTGCCGATCCGGAAGACCTGCCGGCAGCCCTCGGGGCGTACGAGCGAGAGCGCCGGCCCGAAGTCGAAAAGGTCCACAGCGCTGCAGGTCCTTCACTGAGCTGGTGGGAGAACTTCGGGAAGTACCACAACTCCCTGGACCCGTTGCAGTTCACACTGCATTTCTTCTCGCGCTCGATCGGCCTCGACAAGATTCGTCAACGGGACCCGGAACTGGTCGCAGCAGCCGAACGCGAATGGTACGCACGCCACGGAGCTCCCCCGCTGGAGGCTCCGCTGGCCATCGGAGAGTCCGAGTTCGCGCAGCGGATGCTCGCGTTCGGACCGGAAGGCCTGTCGGAAGATGGTCGCCCTCTTCCTCTGGACGCTCCTGGAATATCACTCGTGAAAGCCCCGGAAATGGAGGAAGAGATCGACGAGGCGGAGCGGAAGTTGCCGGATTCCGGGGCAGTTCTGATCCATTCGGGAAGCCCGCTGACCCGCAGGCTCCTGTGCGAGGAGGCGCGAATGGCCCGAGGACTGACCGCGATCCTGGTGGAGGACGCTGACCGGGATGCGGCCGAGACGGCCGTGTTGACCGGCCGCGCCGACGCCGTGGCAGTGGGGAGCGTCGCATGAGCGCCCTGGTGAACGAGTCCGGGCCCGGGACCGGTCTGGAACCGCTGTTCTCCCCCCGTGGGATCGCCGTCATCGGAGCCTCGTCGACACCCGGGAAACTGGGCGCGACGATGGCTGAAGCCCTCGCGACCCATGCAGCACCGGTCGCGCTGGTCAATCCGCGCGGTGAGGGCATGCACGCCTCGGTCGGAGAAGCGGCCCGGGCACTGGAGGGCGCCCTCGACCTGGCGGTCCTGTGCGTCCCGGCCGGCGCCACCGCAGAGTCCCTACGCTCCGCGGCGGAGTCGGGAGCACGGGCGGCACTTGTCTGCGCGGGTGGTTTCGCCGAAGCAGGAGAGGCCGGTTCTGAGTACCAGCGGCAAACGGAGAAGGTGCTCCGGGAGACCGGTATCAGACTGCTCGGCCCCAACACGTCGGGGTTCTTCGTGCCCCCAACGGGGCTCCACGCCAGTTTCGTGCCCGGTGTCGCGGACATCGGTGCCGGTTCCGTGGGTGTGGTCTCGTCGAGCGGCGGGGTGAACCACTCCGTCAGCTTCCGTCTCCGTAACGCCGGCGTCGGTGTGAGCCTGGGAGTCGGCCTCGGAGCCGGTATCGACGTCAGTCCCCCCGAGGTCGTGGACCATCTGGCCGACGACCCCAGCACGTCCGTCATCGCGCTGCACATCGAGACCGTGGCGGACGGTCCGCGCATGGCGGAGGCCCTTCGGCGGGCGTCGTTGCGCAAACCCGTGGTGGCACTGGTGGTGGGGCGGAACGACGTCTCGGAGTTCGCCCGGTCCCACACGGGATCCCTCGCAACGACCTGGAAGACCAGCCGCGCGGTACTGAGCCAGAACGGGGCCGTGTGCGTCGAGGACGAGACGGAACTCGTCGATGTCGCGGCGACCTTGGCCAGGGGCAGGATCCCCGCGAACCCGGACCCGGGCGTCGGGCTGATCACGGGGCAGGCAGGCCCCGGCCTGATCATGGCCGACCACCTGAGCGGGGCCGGTGTCGCTACGCCTGCCCTCGCGGACGGGACCACGGCCAGGCTCACGGAGCTGCTGCCGCCCCTGACCTATCAGAAGAACCCCGTGGACACCGGTCGCCCCGGGCCGGATTTCCCGGAAGTGGTCCGTGCCGTGGCCACGGATCCGGAGGTCGACGCCGTGGGTGTCTACGGGATCCTCGAGCCCGTCGTCGACCTCCCCGACGCCGTGGCCAAGGGACGCTCCGCGGGGGTGCCCGCCGTCATCGGCGTGGACGGCCTGAGCAGGGAGGCCTTCGACGTCGTGCTCGCGGGTGCCGATCATGATCTGCCCGTGTTGAGCGGCCCCACCGCCCTGGCGCGGGGTCTGACCGCCCTGGTGCGCGACTCGAGGAGCCAGCACGCGATGAGCCGGCCGGTGTGCTCGCCCGCCCCCGTGGTGGTCGGCGAAGGGCCCTGGGACGAGTACCGGGCCAAACAACTCCTCCGGGCCGCGGGGATCAGGGTGCCGACGAGCGTCAGGGCTGCGAGCCACGAGGAGGCACGAGCCGGCGCGGAACGGATGTCGGGCCCGCTGGCGGTCAAGCTCGTCGACGGCGCGGTGCTCCACAAGACCGAGATCGGCGGAGTACATCTCGGCATCAGCACGGATACCCAGCTGAGGGAGGCGCTGGCCGCCCTCGACCGGGCCGGGGCGACCGAATACCTCATCGAAGAGATGGCTCCCGACGGTATCGACCTGCTGGTGGGTGCCCACCGTGACCCCGTGTTCGGCCCCGTGGGGGTACTCGGACTCGGAGGTACGGCGGCGGAGGCACTGAGGGACGTCTCGATCCGGTCCGCCCCGATCCGTGAGGGCACGGCGGTGACGATGACCGACGAACTCCTGGGAGGCGCTCTGCTCCGTGGCTGGCGCGGAGGCCCTGCCGTGGACCCTGACGAACTGGATCATGTGCTCGCCGTGATGACGGCGACGCTGGAGAGCCAACCGCATGTCAGGGAGATGGAGATCAACCCCCTTCGACTGACCTCGGAGGGTCTTGTCGCCCTGGACGCCGTGATCGTTTCGAGCGGCAGCTCGGCTGAGGAGGACTGAGGACGTGGTCAAGCACAGCAGCGAAGGGATCGTTCCCTGGCCCGAGCAGGACGCGGAGCGCTACCGCGGGGCGGGCTACTGGGAGGACCGGCCGCTGGGGACACAGATCCTGGAGGCAGCAGACCGGGTTCCCGACCACATCGCGGTGGTCGACGCGGCCGACGGAACACGCATGTCCTATGCCGAGTTGGTCGACCGGGCGGACGCCGCAGCCGAGCGGATGCTGGCGATGGGGCTGCGGCGCGACGACAGGGTGATGGTCGTGCTTCCCAACGGGTGGCAGTTCATCGTGTTCACACTGGCCTGCCTGCGATCGGGGGTCATCCCCGTCATGGCGCTGCCGGCCCACCGTCAGTACGAGTTGCGTTTCCTGAGCAACCTGGCCGAGGCCAGGGCGTTCGTGGCGGCCGATGCCGTCAAGGGGTTCGACTACCAGGACCTGGCCGAAGAACTCAGGGCGGAAGTCCCGACGTTGGAATGGGCGGTGATCTCAGGGGCCGCCCGGGGCGGCAACCTCACGTTGGAAGAACTGCTCGCGCCCGGGGACGACCCCGAAGGGGCCAGGGCACGGCTCGACAGGGATCGGCCCGAGGGCGATGACCCCGCCCTCTTCCTCCTTTCCGGCGGGACCACAGGTCTGCCGAAGCTCATCGTCCGCACGCACAACGACTACGTCCACAACATCAAGGCCACTACCGCGGTATCGGCGCTGGACGAGGACTCCGTGTATCTGGTGGCGATGCCGGTGAGCCACAATTTCCCCCTGGCGTGCCCGGGTGTTCTAGGAGCGCTTCTGCTCGGAGCACGGGTGATCTCCGTGCCCAGCCCCAACCCGGCCAAGATCTTTCCCGTGATCGCCGCGGAGTCGGTCACGGACACCGCAGTGGTGCCCGCGGTGGCCCAGAAGTGGATCGAGTTCGAACAGGAACACCGGACCGGGAACCTCGAGAGCCTGCGAGCGGTCCAGGTCGGCGGCTCCCGCATGCCCGACGAGCTCGCACGGAAGGTCCGGTCCGTTCTGGGCTGCACGTTGCAGCAGGTGTTCGGTATGGCGGAAGGGCTGATCAACATGACCCGCCTGGACGATCCCGAAGAAGTGATCTGCACGACCCAGGGCCGTCCTGTCTCGGAGGCCGACGAGGTGAGGATCGTCGATCCGCTCATGGAGGATCTCCCGGACGGATCACCCGGTGCGATTCTGACTCGCGGTCCCTACACCCCGCGTGGGTACTATTCGGCGCCCGAGGCGAACGCCAAATCCTTCGCGCCCGGCGGTTGGTACTCGTCCGGAGACATCGTCGAGAGGCGGTCTGACGGCAACCTCGTCGTGCAGGGCCGGGACAAGGACATGATCAATCGCGGGGGAGAGAAGGTCTCCGCGGAGGAGATCGAGTCGCTGGTCCACCAGATCCCCGGGTTGGGCATTGTCGCGGCCGTTTCGATGCCCGACGAGGTCCTCGGGGAGAAGGTCTGTCTGTACGCCCAGGTACCCGCCGGTGGAACGTTGACCCTGGAACGGGTTCAGCGGCATTTGAAGGACATCGGTGTTGCTGAATACAAGATCCCCGAGAAGGTCGTCGTCGTCGAGGAAATCCCGAAAACAAAAGTCGGAAAGATCGACAAGAAGGCCCTGCGCGTCGACGTCGCAGAACGCATGTCCGACGAGTCATAGGGGCTTCCGCAACGACCGATGGCACGGAATGAAGGTCGACAGCAATGCTCGCGGCGATGGAGAGGACCGATGACCGACAAGGCGAACGTACCCGGGGGACCGGGGCCCGACGACCACGACCTGCCACGGGGAGCGGGAGAGGACGGCATGCTCCCACCGCCCCCCGACGAAGAGGAGCTCCGCAAGCTGTACGCCGACTTCGAGGCGGGGCACATGATCCCGCTCTGGACGGAGATCGGCGACCTCATGCCGCCGGAGCCGCGCCCTTCCGCGGTCCCCTACCTCTGGCGCTGGAGGGAGCTCCTCCCGCTCGCAGAACGCGCCGGCGACCTGGTCCCCGTGGGCCGGGGAGGGGAGCGCCGCGCGATCTCGCTGGCCAACCCCGGGCTCGGAGGGCGTCCCTACACGACACCGACGCTGTGGTGCGCGATCCAGTACCTGGGAGGCCACGAGGTCGCCCCCGAACACCGACATGCACAGAACGCGTTCCGCTTCGTCGTCGAGGGCGAGGGCGTGTGGACCGTTGTCAACGGTGACCCGGTGCGCATGTCCCGTGGCGACTTTCTGCTGACGCCCGGATGGAACTTCCACGGGCACCACAACGAGACCGATCAGCCGATGGCCTGGATCGACGGTCTGGACATTCCGTTCGTCCACTACACCGACACATCGTTCTTCGAGTTCGGCATCGACCGGGTCACCGATGACTCCACCCCGGACGTCTCCCGCGGGGAAAGGCTGTGGTGCAATCCCGGGCTGCGCCCGCTCTCGGGGCTGCGCAACACGGTCTCCTCGCCGATCGGGGCGTACCGCTGGGAACACACCGACCGTGCCCTGAGGGAGCAACTCCTGATCGAGGACGAGGGCCATCCGGCAACCGTCGGGCCGGGCCATGCCGCGGTGCGGTACGTCAACCCGACCAACGGCGGGGACGTGATGCCCACGATCCGGGCCCAGTTCCACCGTCTGCGCCCCGGGGCGGAGACGCGAACGACGCGAGAGGTCGGCTCCAGCGTCTACCAGGTCTTCCAGGGGCGCGGCCACGCGACCGTCGGGGACCGGCAGTACGACGTCGAGACGGGCGACATCTTCGTCGTCCCTTCCTGGGCCCCGTTCAAGCTGCAGGCCGAGACCGAGTTCGACCTGTTCCAGTTCGGCGACCACCCGATCATCGAGAAGCTGCACTTCCAGCGCACCCAAGTCGAAGGAGAGAACGAATGAAGCTTGCAACGCTGCGCCATCGCGGTGGGACCGCCCCGGCGCGCCGCAACGACCACACGTGGACCCTGATCGAGGGATACGCCGACCTCGGCGCGCTGCTCGCGCGGCCGAACTGGCGGGAGTTGGCGGAGAACGCCGACGGAGCCGAGGTGAAGGCCGAGGAAGCCGAACTCGAGACCGTCGTGCCCTCTCCCGGCAAGGTCGTCTGTGTGGGCCTGAACTACGCTTCGCACATCAAGGAGATGGGCCGCGACCTGCCGAGCCACCCCACGCTCTTCGCCAAGTACGCCGAGACCCTGACCGGTCCCTTCGACCCCGTCACCGCGGTCGCGGAGGACCCGGAACTGGACTGGGAGGGTGAGCTGGTCGCCGTGATCGGCGCCGAGGCGTACCGCGTCTCCGAGGAGGAAGCCGGTACGAGGATCGCCGGCTACACCTCGGCCAACGACATCTCCATGCGCGGGTGGCAGTTCCGTACCAAGGAATGGCTCCAGGGCAAGATGTGGGCCAGGTCGACCCCGGTGGGTCCCGTCATGGTCTCGGCCGACGAGTTCGATTACCGGTCCTCCACGCTGCGCACCCGGGTCAACGGCGAGATCATGCAGGAGCACTCGACCGCAGACCTGGTCTTCACACCCGAGCAGCTGGTCTCCTACATCTCCACGATGATCCCGCTGAAGCCGGGCGACATCGTCCTCACCGGAACCCCGGGCGGTGTGGGACGCGCGCGCGATCCGCAGGTCTTCCTGAAGCCCGGCGATGTCGTGGAGGTCGAGGTCGAGGGGATCGGTCCGATGCATTCGGACATCGTGGAGCCCTGAGCATGGTCGTCAGAACTGATCAGGCAACAGACCCGCAGCTCCTCGAGGCACTCCTGACCGTGCGTCGGGGTACCGCGTTCTGGCACCGCAAGGTGGAGGAACTCGGCGACACCGAACTCGACCGCCCCAGCCTGTTGGACGGATGGAGCCGTCGGCACCTCATCGCCCATGTCGGCTACAACGCCCGGGCGATCTCCCGTCTGGTGTTGTGGGCCAACACCGGGGTCGAGCATCCGATGTACTCGTCGCCGGAGGAGCGCGAGCGTGAGATCGAACTAGGGGCGACGATGCCCGCGCGCGCTCTGCGGCACCTGAACCACCACGCCGCCATTTCACTCGACGTCGAATGGCGGGACACCCCGGAAGACCGCTGGACCTATGAGGTCAGGACCGCCCAGGGCCGGACCGTGCCGCTGAGCGAGACGGTGTGGATGCGCACCCGCGAGGTGTGGCTGCACGCGGTGGACCTGGACAACGGGGCCCGGGTCTCGGACCTTCCGGAGGACGTCCTCGAGCGTCTGCTGGGGGACATCGCCGGAATGTGGGCCAAGCGGGGGACCGACCCGGGCTTTGCGATCGGCGTCGACGGCCGGGAGGATCTCGGGGTGCTGGGGGCAGGAGCGAAGGCGGCCCCCGCGGCAGTGGTCCGAGGCAGTCTTGCGGCCGTGGTCGCCTGGGCCTCCGGAAGAGGCGGTTCCGCACTCGCGCAGGGCAAGGACGTGACCGCGCCTCGGTGGCTCTGAAGCGGGGCCGGCACGCGGCCCGACAACGGTTCCGCGGGGCCGGCGCCCGTTCGCGTCCTCCGGACCAGGGCCGGGAGAAGTGTTCGCCGGCCCGAGCCGTACCGGTTTGCCGGGCGCCTGGTGCGCAGGCGCGCACCAGGCGCCCGTCCGGTCAAGCACCGTCGGGCGAACGGCCTGATCGGGGCGACCGCGCTCCTGTCATCCGCTCAGCCCCACGGTGATGCCTCCGCAGACGAACAGCGTCTGTCCGGTGACGAAGCCGCTGCGCTCGTCGAGGAGGTGGGCGGCACTGTGGGCGATGTCCTCCGGCCTACCCACCCTTCCCACGGGGACCGAGTCCAGGATGGCCCGGGTCCGCGCGCTGCCGGGCGGGTTGGCCTGTTCGAACAGTTCGGTCGCGATCGGGCCGGGCGCGATGGCGTTGACGGTGATGCCGTGCTTCCCCAGTTCCAGGGCCCACACCCGTGTCAACCCGATCTGGGCAGCTTTGGTGGCGGCATACGCCGTCCGCAGTTCCTTGCCGAGAGCGGCACGGGAGGAGATGTTCACGACGCGGCCGAAGCCTTCCGCCTTCATCCCGGGCAACAGGGGTTGCAAGCAGGTCAGGGCGGTCCGCACGTTCAGGTCCCAGGCTGCGGTCATCCGACCGTGGCTCTGCTCGTCGACCGGGCCGGGAAAGACCGCCCCGACGTTGTTGACGAGCCGGGTGATCGGCCCGTCCTCCAGACACTCGTGCAGCGCTCCGGTGGTGGCCTCGACGTCGGTCAGATCGACCTCGATGTCGCCTCCGAGACGGTCGGCCGTGATGACCTCCAGTCCCTCTCGGCGGCACCGTTCGGCGATGGCGGCACCGATACCGCCGGCCCCTCCGGTGATGAGGACTCGTTCGTTGATCACAGTGTTGCCACCGGTGTGAGAGGAGAGCCGACCGCGCCGGGCAGGCGCAGCGGCGGGGCGGTCAGGAAGAAGTGTGAGCGTCCCCGTTCGGCCAGCGCTGTGGCCAGCCCGTCCAGGTACCAGAGCTCGCCCAATGGGACGCCGAGGCGGAACAGGCAGTGCTCGTGGAGCGGGAGCATCGAAGAGGGCGGGAGCGAACCGGCCGCGGGGTGGTCCTCCACCGCGTAGTTGTCCGCGGCGATGGCCGCGATGCCCGAATCGGTGATCCACTCCTGAAGTCGGGTGTCCTTGCCGTCGAGGGCTGCACCGGCGGCGGCGAGGACGTCGGGGTCGGGCCGCCCGTCCATTTCCATCAGCCGTGTCGCGAACCCCGTGTGGAACAGGACCACGTCTCCGGCTTCCACGGTGATGCCGTCGCGGTCGAGGATGTCCTCCAGCACGTCGTGGGTGACGGTCACACGTTGTTCGCCCAGGTGGCGTTCGAGGTCGATCAGCACGCCCCGCCCCTGGACACCGTGCCCGGCCATACTGTCGATGCCCAGACGTCCGGCCGAGCTCGTGGATCCGTCCCCGGGACCGGGGGGTCCGGCCCCGTCCACCGACTCCGGGCCGACGACGTCCACACCCGCCCGGAACCCGTTGTAGTAGACGGCGACGGGCCGACCCGACCCGTCCACGTCGAACACGGACCCGACGTGCGCGAGCGAGTCCCACTGGGTCGAGTACTGCGTGTACAGCAACACCAGGTCGTCGCTGAGGACATCGGTCGTGTGCGGATCGAATTCGGACATGACACAGTTCATGTTGACCCGGCCCCGTCGCAGGTTCGGCCTGAGGACCGGCGGGTGGCGGTTCGGGTTGAGAACCGAGCCGCCCGGCAGGTCGAGCGGCAGGCTGAGAGGCAAGCTCAGTCCGTCCCGGATCTCTGCTGCGCCACGTCGGACCCGTGCCGGCGTGAGCAGATTGAGCCGTCCCAGGAAGTCGTCGGGACCGAAGTCGCCCCAGGTGGAGCCCTCGGGACGCACGGTCCAGCGCGGGGACACCGGTCACCACCTGCCTTTCTCGTCCGCCGGTGTTCCCCCGCCAACGGGTCGTCCTGGCTGCGCGGGCCCGCCGCGCGGACTCGAACCCCGGGGGTTCACGAGTCGGTCCTGTAGAAGGCGAGCTTGTCCTCGTCGATCTCCGCGCCGTAGCCGGGCCGGTCCGGCACCAGGGCACAGCCGTCCCGGATCTGGAGAGGCTCGGCCTGGAGGTCGTCCTCCATGTCCAGGAAGTTGGACACTTCGGCCGCCATTGCCGAGGTCTCTCGGAACGCCGCACCGAAGGCGACGGTGGCCAAGGAACCGACCTGGGTGTCGATCTGGTTGCCCATGACCGTGTCCACGCCGGCGCTGGAACACAGCCCCCAGATCCGTAGCGAGTCCGTGAAACCGGTCCGGGCCGTCTTGATGGAAACCGCGGTCCCGTCTCCGTCCTGCAGCGATCTCCAGACGTCGGACGGTGTGGGAGCGGACTCGTCGACGACGAACGGCATGCAGGCCGCCCGCACGATTCCGCGCCGTCCGAAGGCCTCGCTGGCGGGGTTGAGCTCCTCCACGAATGCCAGCCCGAGCTCGGAGAGCGCGTCCATGACGAAGGCGCTCTCACGAGCGTTCCACCCGCGGTTGCCGTCGGCGTACATGGTGATGTCGTCGCCGAACTTCTCGCGAAGGGCCCGGCAGACGTCGATGTCCTGCTGTACGTCCGGACGTCCCACCTTGACCTTGAACGCGGTGATCCCGTAGCGCTCGATCAGGGAGTCGACCTCGGCCAGGACGTCCCGGGTCTCCGCGAACCCCACCATGTGGGCCACCTGGACCCTGTCGGTGAACCCTCCCAGCATTCTGGTCAGTGTCGTCCCGTAGGTCTTTGCCTTGATGTCCCAGAGGGCGATGTCGATCGCCGCCTTCGCGACGTTGTTGTTGACCGTCCGCTTCAGGACCTCGTTGGTGCGTGCCGTGTCGTCGGCCCGTGCCCCGATCAGCTGCGGCGCCAGAACCTCGTCGATGATGGCCCGGATCGACCGCTGTGTCTCCCCGTAGGTGTAGGGGCGCGGCGGAGCGTCCGCGATCCCTTCGACCCCGTCTTCCGTTCGGATTCTGAGCAGGATGTGGTCGGCCTTGTCCACATGGCCCGAGGCGAAACGGAGGGTCTTGGCGTAGTCGATGCAGTAGGGGATGGCTTCGATTGTTGCGATGCGGCTCATGAGAGTGCCCCTTAGCGGAGGTAGACGCCGCCGTTGACGTCCAGGGTCGACCCGGTGATGTATCCGGAGTGGTCGGCAAGGAGATTGGAGACCGACGCGACGATTTCGCGTGTGTCGCCGAACCGGCCCAGCGGGATACTGCCCACGACCTGCTCGCGCTCTTCGTCGGTGAGGTTTTGCGTGACCGGACCGGCCAGGGCTCCGGGCGCCACGGCGTTGACCGTGATGTTGTCGGGCGCGAGCTCTTTCGCCAGGACCTTGGTCAGGACGATCACCCCGGCCTTGGAGACCGCGTAGTCGGGTCCGCCCACGAGTCCGCCGATGTAGCCGGCGACAGAAGAGATGTTGACGATCCGGCCCTCCGATGACTCCTTCATCAGCCGTGCCGCCTCCCGGGACATGTTCAGGGTGCCCCAGGTGTTGACGTGCACTGTGTGCAGGAATTCGTCCTGGTCCATCTCCCAGAGTCCGGCGGTGGGGATCACCGCGGCGCAGTTGACGAGGCCGTACAGGGACAGCCCCCGGTCCGCGATGTCCGACAGGAGCGCGACCACCTGTCGGGTGCTGGTGATGTCGCAGGCTTCCACCCCGACGCCCTCGGGTGTGGCGGCCGCTTCACGGTCGAGGCCGACGACCTCGTACCCCGTCGCTGCCAGGTGCCCGGCCAATGCACGGCCCAGTACCCCGTTGGCCCCCGTGACGACGACCGTCCTCTCCGAGTTGCTCACCATGCCGTCACCAGCCCTTGTCGACCTGGTGGATTTCGATGATGTTGCCTGCGGGGTCGGAGAGGAAGACCTGTCGCCATCCTTGGATTGCCCAGTAGCCGTAGTCGGAGTAGGGGATGTTGTGGTGGTCGAGTCGGGTGAGGATGTCGTCCATGGTGTCGGTTCGGAAGCAGAAGTGGCCGTTGGCGAGTGGGTTGATCGAGTGTTTGTGTTGGTGGCCGGCGTAGGGGCGGCGGAGTGTGGCGTGGATCTGTAGTTCTGTTTCGTGTCCGGCGGTGAAGAAGGCGGCGGAGTCGCCCCATTCTTGGGAGCCGTCCTGGTCGGTCTCGGTCGTGCCGACCATCGGTGGTTGTGGGAGTCGGGTGAGGTCGAGGACGTCTCCGTAGAACCACCGGAGCTTGCCCATGTCGTCCGAACAGACGTTCGTGTGGTGCAGGCGCAGTGCCATAATGTTTCCCACTTTCGTGTCGTGTAACTAGCTGCCGACGAGTGACGGCAGGAATGAGGTCAGGCTCGGGAAAGCGATGAGAAGGAGGATGACGAATATTTCGGTTCCGATGAAGGGGAGTACCGACCGGAAGATCCCGTCGAGGGTGGTTTTTCTGGAGGTTCCGAGCGCAACGAAGACGTTGATCCCGAAGGGGGGCGTCAGCAGGCCGACCTCGATCGCCTTCACCGTGAGAATGCCGAACCAGATCGGGTCGAGCCCTTCTGCGGAGATGATCGGGTACATCAGGGGGATGGCGATGATCAGGATGGACAGGGAATCGAGGAAGAAGCCCAGGACCAGCATGATGAGTAGTGCTGCGGCGAGAAGCGCATAGCTGCTCAGTCCGGCGTCGTCGACCATCTGGGCCGCGGTCGAGGGAAGGCCGGATTTCACGAGGAAGTAGGAGAACACCGAACCGCCGATGAGCAGGCCGAAAATCATGCTCGACATCGCCGTCGCCTCCTTGAAGGAGTCCAGGACGGCCGACGCCGTCCTCCGGGCTCCCCGCTGGTGGGTTCTGACGACGAGGATCACCACGCCGGTGGCCGCTGCGACGGCGCCCGACTCGGTGGCAGTGAAGATCCCGGAGTAGATCCCGCCGATCACGATCGTGAACAGCAACAGGATGTACCCGGTTCCGGCGATGCTCTTCCGGGGCACCCGGGTCCTCGGCTCGACGTCGGACCGAGCCGACGCGACGCCGCTCTTCCAGCGGGCGGTGTCCGCCCCCGCAGTCCCCGAAGGAAGGTCCGTCGGATCCGAGCGGTCGTCCAGGGTCAGCCTTCCGGCCTTGTGGAGGACGACGACCGTGACCGCATAGGCGGCCAAGGTGAGAAGCCCCGGGACGACTGCGCTCAGCAACAGGGTCGCGATGGACTGGGTCGTGAGTGACCCGTAGACCACCAGGATGATGCTGGGAGGGATCAGGACACCGAGGGTTCCGCCCGCCGCGACCAGGGCTGCGGAGGGGTCGGCCCGGTAACCGTTGCGCGTCATCTCCCGGACGGCGACCTTGCCGACCGTGGCGACCGTGGCACCGCTGGAACCCGTGACGGCGGAGAACCCGCCGGCGGCCAGGACCGTGGCCACACCCAGCCCGCCGGGGACTTTCTGCGTCGTACGGCGGGCCACGTCGTAGATGTCGAACGCGATGCCCGAGTTGCTCGCCAGGACGCCCATCAGGATGAACATCGGGATGACGAAGAGGGAGTAGTTCGAGACCATGCTGAACGCGGTGGTGCCCAGGGCATCGGCGGTCAGGGTGAAGCCGTCCAGCAGGAGCAGCCCGACCGCCCCGGAGGACAGAAGGCCGACCCAGACGGGGACTTCCGAGACGATGAACAGCAGCAGGACGACGATCGCGATCGCCACGACGATGCCTTCAGGCATTTTCGGCCCGCTTCGCCTCGTGCTCGAACTCCGAGCGCCCTTCCTCGACGAGTGACAGGCGAGAAGGGCCGCGATGGATGGTGCGCAGGTATTCGCAGAGGTAGATCCCCAGGCCCACCGCCACGGCGAGCCGAGCAGGCCACAGGTCCATCCGAGCGACGCCCAGGGCGTACTCGTTCGTCGCCAGCGAGTGCAGGAAGCGGTCCCAGGACGCCCAGACGGTGATCGACAGCACGAGGGCTCCGATTCCGCCGACGACGGCGTTGAGCGTTCGCGCGAGTATCGCTGAGACGTTGGAGGTCACCACGGAGGTGGCGATGTGGGCGCCGGTGCCCTGTGCATGGGCAAGGGAGGCGAATACACCGATGACCAGCAGCGTCTCGGTGTATTCGAGTGTGCCGTCGATGCCTCGCCCGAGGAGCGTCCGCAGAGCGACATCGGTCAGGGTCAGCACCAGCAGTGCTGCCGTGACGAACGCGGCGAAGCAGCCGAGGGGGACGGTGGTGTACCGGCTCACCAGGGTGCCGACGCAGCGTGCGCGCCCGGGGCGGAGGTTCACTGGTTCGCGCATCGGTCCAGGGCCCCTTCGCCGTCGGTGGGATTCGCTTCGATCGCCCGGGCGTACGCTGCGGCGAACTCCTCGCCCTCGGTACCGGCCCCGGTTTCGGCGACATCCGACTCCCAGTCGTTCATCAGCTCGTCACCGACGAGGTCCCGCCACGCGTCGACCTCGGGCCCGTCCCAGACGGTGACGCTGCCGCCGGCCTCCCTGATGGTCGAACAGGCCTCGTCCTCGACGCGCTCGACGGTTTCGAGGTAGTTGTCGCCCAGGTCGCGTCCGGCGGCGCCGAGCGCTTCCTGGTCTGCTCCGTTCAGGCCGTCGAAGGTCTCCTGGTTCACGACCAGCCCGACGATGGAGTAGATACCGAGGCCCGGGTCCGCTATGTGCGGGGAGGCTTCGTGCAGGCTGAGGGAAGGAACGGTGCCCAGGTTCATCGACGTGTAGCTGTCGATGACCCCGCGTTCCAGGGATTCGTAGAGCTCGTTGATGGTCAGTCCGACGGGGCTGCCACCGGCCAGCTGGACGGCGCGGGCGGTGTGGCCGGTGGCCCGGACCCGCTGTCCCGAGAGCTCTTCGATACCCGTCGGTGTCTCCGGGCCGCTGATGATCATGGGCGTGACGGACTGGATCCCCAGGTTCACCACGTTGTTGGACTGCCACTCCGCGGCGAAGGCTTCGTCGGTCTCGAGCAGCTCGTTCCAAGCGGCTTGGGCGGTGGCGGTGTCGCCTGTCTGGAAGGGGACCGAAACCAACTGAGACAGAGGCAGTTCGGTCGGGTGGTAGGACGTGTTGACGTAACCCATGCCCACGCGCCCAGTGCTGACCCCGTCCAGGATCTCCTCGCCGGGGAGCAGGGAGCCGTCCCAGAAAATCTTCAGGTCGACCCTTCCGTCCGTCTCCGCCGAGACCTGTTCGGCGAATTCTGTCAGCGCCTCACCGTAGGGGGTGCTCGGCCCGACGAACGTGGCCAACTCGATCTCTGTCGTGTTCGTTCCGTCGGACGCAACGCCGTGCGTGCAGGCGGTCAGGGCCGATATTCCCGCCATGGCGGCGGCGAATCGGGCACACCTCTGCCGGGGCTTCGGTGCCATGTGAATGCTCCTAGGGATGATCCGAGAGTCGAGGGATTTCGACTGATTCGATGACCTCGACCGCTGCGCGCACCAAGGGCCTCATTTCCCTTCTGCGGAATGCGGCTTCGAGGCCGATTCGGGGGAGCCCTCCTGCACGGGCGTAGCGCACGCCGGGGAGCTGGAGAACGGTCGCGGATTCGGGGATCACCGCGACACCGACGCCGGCGGCGACCATGGCCAGCATGCTGGAGGTGTGCGGAACCTCGATGAAGGTCGGCGGATCGGTGGAACCGTCCTTCAACGAGTTCTGGACCAGCCGCCCGATGACCGACTGGTCCGCCGGGTAACACAGGACGCTGCGGCCGCCGAGCTCCTGGCGTGTGGCGGTGTGGCCCAAGGTGTCGTCGTCACGCACTGCCACGGCGAGCGATTCGTAGCCGAGGAAGGCCGTGTCTATGGTGTCGTCGGGGGCCGAGTTGCGGACGAGCCCGATGTCCAAGAGGTGGTCGCTCAGCATCCGCATCTGGGGCGAGGTGAAGTACTCGGGCACAACCTGGATCCCGGCCTCGGGCAAGGCGCCTCGGAGTGCGTGCACGACCGCTGGTAGCTGCAAGTACATGGCCGAGCCGATGACTCCGATCCTGATCGTGCCGCGGGACCCCTCGGCCATCTCCACGACCTCGCTCCTGGCGGCTTCGGCGAGCCCCAGGATGTCCTTTGCGTGGGTCTGGAGGGCCTGGCCTGCCTCGGTCAGTTCGACGCGACGGGTGGTGCGGTCCAGGAGAGTGACGTGGAGTTCTCGCTCCAGCGCAGAAATCGTCTGGGACAGCGGTGGCTGTGTGATGTGCAGTTCCTCGGCCGCGCGTCCGAAGTGCCGGTGCTCGGCGACTTTTGCGAAGTACGCGAGTTGACGCAGGTCCATCTTCAACCCTCCTTTCCTGTTAATTCCAGGTGTCCTGGGCCGACTCTTGGAGCCTAACCAGGAGTGTCATACGGCACAATGTCCAAATATCACTTGATTCATTCGGAGGGTGAATCAATGGGAAGTCCGGTCACGCGCTATGGGCAGGTGCGGACGCCCCGGACACGGATGCTTTCCCGACCGGGTGGAGAACCGGTGCGCCCGGTGAGCCGTTCATTCGCATACCGGCTCACGTACGGGGAGCGCGGTGCCGTGGTGTGCGGGCGCGGCGGTCCGCCGACGGCGGGTCGGGGCCACGACAGGAGGGAGCGGGACACCCGACCCCTCCGCCGGGTGCCCCGCTCCCTCCACTCACCGCTGCGTGCTCAGGTGAACAGCATCCCGCCGTCGATGAGCACGGACTGCCCCGTCATGTAGTCGGAGTCCGGTCCGGCCAGATAGGAGACCAGACCCGCCACGTCGGCACCGGTGG
Source organism: Nocardiopsis salina YIM 90010 (assembly GCF_000341025.1). GTDB lineage: Bacteria > Actinomycetota > Actinomycetes > Streptosporangiales > Streptosporangiaceae > Nocardiopsis > Nocardiopsis salina. The sequence continues at coordinate 47,459 of NZ_ANBF01000190.1, forward strand.
AGACACGTCCGAGGGTGATGCCCTGTGCCATGGCCCGCATCGACTCACCCCTGCCCACGTTGTTGATGGCACCGAGGTCGCGGTCCACCTCGACCCACATGTGCGTGTCGACGATGCCGGGGCAGTAGGCGTTGACGGTGATGCCGTGCTCGGCCCATTCCTGGGCAGCGGCCTGTGTGAGTGCCCGGACGCCGAACTTGGAAGAGCTGTAGACACCCAGCAGACCGAACCCCTTGTGCCCCGCGATCGAGCAGGCACCGATGATCTTGCCGCCGTTTCCCTGACGGATCATCTGGCGAGCGGCCTCGGTGTAGGACAGGAAGATGCCGCGGCCGTTGACCGCGTGCACGCGGTCGTACTCGTCCGGAGTGACGTCCAGCAGTGCCTTCGTCTGTGCGACCCCCGCGTTGGCCACCATCACGTCCAGCGAGCCGAGTCGGTCCGCGGTGTCGCTGACCAGGTCGGACACCGATGCGGCTTCGGCGACGTCGCCGGTCAGGGCGATCGAACGCACACCCAGGGCGGAGATGTCCTGGCTGGTGGCTTCGAGCAGGTCCTGCTTGTCGGGCAGGTCCGAGACGGCCACGTCGTGGCCGTCCCGGGCGAGTCTCAGTGCGATCGCCCTGCCGATGCCCTGGGCGGCACCGGTGACGTGTGCAGCGGTCATGGCCTTCTCCTGCCGGATCGGGTGGTTCTGGAACGTTCGTGCGGACTCGGGCGCGGCGCCCCGGGAGCGACCGACAGCGCCGGGGGCTGAACGAGGAAGCTCGGCGGCTCAGCCGGCGGGGTCGACGAGGAGCTTCATCCGCCGCCCCGCCCGCAGCTCCTCGAAGCCCTGCTCCACCACGTCGCTGAGCGGCACGGTGTCGACCCAGCCGGTGGTGTCGTAGTGGCCGCGGGCCATGAGGTCGATGACGGCGCGGTAGTCGTCGCGCGTGTAACAGAGGGTCCCCTGGATGCGGCGCTCCCGCAGCACCAAGTGGATCAGCGGGGTGACCAGCGGTTTGTCGTATATCGCGACGCTGACCAGCGGCCGGTGCTCGCCCACGCACTGCACCGCCGACTCGATCGCGGGGGCGACACCCGCCGCGTCGAAGGCGGCGTCCACGCCTTCGCCGTCCGTGCGGTCGGCGATCAGAGCCGGTACGTCCACGTCGGACGGGTCGAGGGTCCGGGCACCGAGCGCCTCGACCGCCTTGCGGCGGGTGGCCGACGGTTCGACCATGTCGATCTCGGTCAGCCCCATCCCGCGCAGGGCGAACCAGATGCCGATGCCGACCGGCCCGGCTCCGTAGACCAGTGCCCTGCTCCGGTCGTCCACCTGCCCCTTCACGGCCGCGTGGTGGGCGACCGCCATGGGCTCGACCAAGGCACCCGTCTCGACCGGTACGCCGTCGGGCAGCACGTGGACCTGGTGCTGGGGGACCACCGTGTACTCGGCCATGCCGCCGTCGGCCATGAGCCCGTGGAAGGCGATCGTGGCGCACACGTTGTAGCTGCCGGTGCGGCACGCCCTGCACTGCTCGCAGCGGTAGATCGGCTCGATGGTGACGGGGGTACCTTCCTGTACATCCGTGACGCCCGGCCCGATCTCGGTGATCACACCGGAGAACTCGTGCCCCATGACCAGCGGCATGCTCCTGCCCGTCAGCGGGTGCGGACCGGACGGTGGGACGAAGACCGGCCCGTCGTAGTACTCGTGCAGGTCGGTGCCGCAGATGCCGTTGCGGCTCACCCGCACCTTCACCTGTCCTCGCCCGGGGGCCGGTTCGGGGACGTCCTCGATCCTCAGGTCACCGTTTCCGTGGTAGACAGCTGCGCGCATGTCTCCTCCTGCCGTCGTTGCCGAACCGTCTTCAGGCGATCCGGATGAGCTTCTTGTTCGCGAACTCGTCGAGACCGAAGCGGCCGAGTTCGCGTCCGATCCCGGAGTTCTTCACCCCGCCGAAGGGCAGGTCCGGGGCGCTCTTGACGGTGGTTCCGATGCCCACCATCCCTGCGTCGAGCCGGTCGGCGATCGTGTCGGCCTGGGCCTCGTTCCGGGCGAAGACGGTGCTTCCCAGTCCGTACGGTGAATCGTTGGCCAGTTCGACGGCCGCATCCGTGGACTCCGCCTCGTGCAGCACGACCGCCGGGCCGAACAGCTCCTCGTGGTAGGCGCGCATCGAAGGATCGACCCCGGAGAGGACCGTCGCGGGATAGAACGCGCCGTCGCCGTCGGGGACCCTCCCTCCCATGTGGAGTGTGGCCCCCCGGGCGACAGCATCGGCGACCTGCTCGGCAAGCACTTCGCGGGCCGACAGCGAGGACATCGGACCGAGCCGGGTCCCGGGGTCCCTCGGGTCCCCGGTCTGCCATCTCCCGGCCTCGGCCAGGAAAGCCGGTAGGAACTCGTCCCACACCGAGGCCTCGACGATGATCCGTTTCGCGGAGGTGCAGGCCTGCCCGGTGTTGGCGAAACGCCCCGTGGCGGCAGCCGAGGCCNAGGAACGGGTCCGATCCCCCCAGCTCCAGGACACACTTCTTCAGGTGTTTGCCGGCCAGTGCGCCGACGGCGCTGCCGGCCCGTTCGGACCCGGTCAGCGATACACCCTGCAGCCTCGGGTCGGCGATCATGGTCGCGACCTGGTCGGTGTCGGCGAAGACGTTCTGGTAGACGCCGTCCGGTGTCCCCGCCGATTCGGCGATCTCCTGGATACGCAGCGCCTGCTGCGGGCAGTTCCCGGCGTGTTTGAGGAGGACGGTGTTTCCCAGCAGCAGGTTCGGCGCCGCGAACCGGGCCACCTGGTAATAGGGGTAGTTCCACGGCATGATGCCCAGCAAAGGCCCGATCGGGGCTGTGCGCACCACGGCTCTACCGGATCCGGCGATGTCGAGTTCTTCGTCGGCGAGGAATTCCGGGCCGGTGGTGGCGTAGTAGTCGAAGATCTCGGCCGACAGTTCGACCTCGCTCATCGCCTGTGCGATCGGCTTGCCCATCTCCGACGTCATCAGCTCGGCCAGATCGGTGGCGTTCTCCCTGTAGAGCCGGGCCGTACGGGCCAGCACCGCGGCACGTTCGGTGAGTTCGGTCCCGCTCCAACCGTGGTAGGCGTCGGCGGCACGTTCGAGCGCCTGCTCGGCCTCGGCGTCGGAGGCGACGGGGAATTCGCGCACCAGCTTGCCCGTGGTCGGGTCGACGGTCGCGTACCTGGTCACTTCTGTTCCTTTCGTGGCGCTTCTGACGCGTCGGCTGCTCGCGCGGGGGTTCAAGCGGGTCCGGATGCGGCCGGTACGGGAGAGCAGGTGACTTTGGCGAAGCCCGGATAGGCGGCGGAGGACTCCTCGGCCAACAGCGCGCGGTAGTCCTTCAGCCCGCCCAGGTAGAACATGACGGTGCGCTTCTTGCCGGGGACGTTGGCACCGAAGATCCAGGAGGCGGCCTGCGGGAACAGTGTCTGGCCGGCGATGTCGGCGCAGGTTTCGGTCCATGCGGCCTCGGTCTCCGGGTCGACGTCCATCCAGGAGATGCCCGTGTCGAGCATGTGCCGGACGGTCTCGGTGATCCAGTCCACCTGTGTCTCGATCGAGGGTGGCAGGTTCGTGAACGGGCCGTTCGGACCGAGGATCATGAACATGTTCGGAAACCCGCTGGTGGCGAGACCGAGGTAGCTGGTCGGCCCGTCGGCCCAGCTGTCCTTGAGCAGTTTCCCGTCCCGGCCGCGGATGTCGACCCGCTTGTAGTTCCCGTCCACGGCGTCGAACCCGGTGGCGCACACCAACACGTCCAGCTCGTGCACGGTGCCGTCGTCGGTGACGATCCCGTCGCGGGCCATGCGGACGATCGGTGTTTCCTTGACGTTGACCAGGCTGACGTTCGGGCGGTTGAACGTCTCGTAGAAGCCGGAGTCGCACAGCGGCCGGTGCGCGTAAACGCCGGTGGGGGTGAGTTTTCGCCGGACCTCGGGGTCCTCGACGACCTCTGCGATCCTGCGGCGGATGAACGCCGCCGCTTCCTCGTTGGCGGCCGGATCGGTGGCGATGTCGCTGAACGTCTCGAACATGAAGCGGAAGCCGCCGCCCTCGTCCCAGGCCCGTCGGAAGACCCGCTCCCTCTCCTCGGCGGAGACGCTGAAGGTGGGGACCGCGCTCTCCTCGAAGCCCATGGCGACGCTGGAGTTGCGTACCTGCTCCCAGTTGTCCTCGAAGTTCTCGCGGTGTGATCGTCTCTCCGCGGCGGTCAGTTCCCTGTTGCCTGCGGGCACGGTGTACTGCGGCGTGCGCTGGAACGAGGTCAGGTGCTCGACGACAGGGGCGATCGCCGTGATCACCTGGCCTCCGGTGGACCCGTTGCCGATGACGCCGACGCGCTTGCCGGTGAGATCGAGGTCCTGCGGCCAGGCCCCGGTGTGCACGACCCGGCCCCGGTAGTCCTCGATGCCGGGGATGCGGGGCAGGTTGGTAGCGGAGAGCAGGCCCACCGCGGTCACCAGGAAACGGCATCGGAATTCCAGGTCGCGGTCGGTGCGTACGGTCCAGGTTCCGGAATCCTCGTCGAACTCGGCCCCTGTCACGCCTGTCTCGAATCGGAAGTGCTCACGCAGCCGGTAGCGGTCGACGACCCCGTTGAGGTATTGGAGGATCTCGGGCTGGGTGACGTACTTGGTCCTCCACGGATTCTGTTCGTAGAGGTCCCTGTCGAACGAGTACTGGTAGACGAAACTCTCGGAATCGGACAGCGCACCCGGGTACCGGTTCCAGTACCAGGTGCCGCCCACCCCACCGGCCTTGTCGACGGCCACCGCGTCGAGGCCGAGTCGGTTGCGCAGCTTGTGCAGCGCGTAGATGCCGCCGAAACCCGCGCCGACGACGAGTGCGTCGATGTGGCGAGTCCGGCCGGGACTGTCTCCCATGGTGCTTGTCTCCTCTGACCTGATCGGTCCGTGTGGCGCGGATCACGTTCGTGGCACCATGGTGGGAGAGCAAGCCGGAGGGGTGGTGTTCCGATCTGAAACACAGCCCGAAACGTGCTGTTCATCGCGCTGATACCCGGAATGAAATATTCCCCGGCACATCGCGTATTGGAGCTGCGTCGGCTCGGAAGGCACAGTTGCCCAAAGGCCACGTGCAGAGTTGAGCCGGCACAGGAGGAGGTTCGATGCCAGACGTGGTTCGGGAGACCCGGCAGGAACTCATGCGCGCCGGGCTCCGCGGCGAGGTCCGGGCCGAGGGTGTGGTGCCCGACCTGATCCTCCGGAGCTGGCGCAGGTCGATCGGTAACAGCGTCGACACCACAGGACTCTCCCGGCGTTACCGGGACATCGACACCGAATCCATCCTGTGCCGGGCCGCGGCGCCCGTACTCGACCGCTGGCAGCACCGACTGGCCGACACCGGTGCCACCGTCTTCCTCAGTGACAGCGCCGGCAACATCGTTTCCCGCCGTGCCGGCGACAGCAGCGTGCTCAGGCGTCTGGACCGGGTGCACGCGGCGGAAGGGTTCGACTACTCCGAAGACTCCGTCGGGACCAACGGTCTCGGGACCTCGATGGTCGAGCGGAGCGCCGTCTACGTCGAGGGAAGCCAGCACTACAACGAAGCCCTCGCAGACCTCGCCTGTGCAGCGGCTCCTGTGTGCACTCCTGCTGGGTCGGTGCTGGGCTCGGTCTCGGTCGGGGGCCCGATCGAAGTGGCCAACCCCATGATGTTGTCGCTGACCCTGGAGATCGGCAACCAGATCGAGGAGCGGCTGCGGAGCTCGGCCCGGCCCCAGGACCTCGCGCTGGCCATGTCGTTCATGCGGTTCAGGAGCTCCGACCGGCCGACCGTGGTGATGGATCACGAGTCCATACTGGTCAACACGCCGGGTCTGCCGTACGTGAGCGTCGATTCCCACGTCACGCTCTGGGAACTGGTCAATGCCCACGACTGGTCGAGCAGCGAGACCGCACGTTTCTCGCTCGACGGGGCGGCCTCCCAAGTGCTGGCACGAAGGGTGACCGGTGGCCCGCGAGCCCACTTCGTCCTCCACTTCTCCGCCCCGGACGAAGCAGGCGGGAACCGTACCTGCTCGGTTCGTCAGGGTCCCGCCCCCGCTGCAGCCGCGGACGAACCCATCGACCACGGGTTGTTCATCGTCGAGGGGCCACGCGGTTCGGGCCGCGCCACGGCCGTCGAGGAGCTCCATGCGAACCAGGGGAGTGGAGGGGGCTTCGAGAGCGTGACCGTCGCGCAAGGGACGCCCACACCTTGGCCCGAGATCTCCGATCTCCTTGCAGACGGAACAGACGTACTCGTCCGGCGCTGTGAGAACGTGCCCGAGCACGAGTACCGCCGTTGGCGCACCTGATCAGCCGACACCGGGCGGCCTCGTCCGCAGGGCGCCGCGCAAGCACCCTTTCCCTGACGGTATGCCGCGAACAGGCGTGCACAGCCGTCCGCGCCCTGGTCGACGAGATCGGGCCGGCAAGACGTACCACTGCCTTGTCCCGAGCCCCGGAACGGATCCCCGGCCTGGTCAAACAGGTCCTCAGTCGCGCCGACCCGCACGGCCGGCACACCCTGACGCCGGCAGCGTTGCAGGCTTTCGTGCAGTGGAGCTGGCCGGGAAACCTCGCGGAACTCTCCGACACGATCGCGGCAGTGGTGGGCGATGCGCAGGCCCCGCTCATCCAGCGCCGACACCTTCCGCAGCACCTCCGGCAGGCACCGCCGCGGCGCCGGCTCACTCCGCTCGAGACGGCCGAGCGCGAGGCCATCATCAGGGCTCTCAGCACTGCCGAGGGGAACAAGTCCGAGGCCGCAGCGGCGTTGGGTATCGGAAGGACGACGCTGTACCGGCGCCTCCGTCGGCTCGGGATCGATGCCGACGAGCGTTTCCTCTGAGCCACGTCGTCCCTGTTGCGAGTCAGGGCGGCAGGGGGTCGCGGGTGCCACGGAGTGGACGGCTCAGGAGGGAGGGGTGCCTGGGTGGTGGCCCGGGCCCTGGCTCCCTGCAGCGGGTGGCTCTCACCCGCGGATGCCGTCGAGAAGGAAGCCGGTTCGGCGGTCGTAGGCGTCCCGGGGCGGGAGCGCACCGTGTTTGAGGGCGAGCGCGTTGTCGACCATGAGTGCGTGCAGGTCGTCCGTCGTGAACTCCGGGTGCAGGGTGCCGGACGCATGGCCCGCCTCGACGAGCTCGCTGCTGATCTCGCCCGCAGAATCGCAGATGTCCATGAGCTGCTGTGAATGGGGGTATTCCTGCAGCAGCACGTCGTTGGCCGTGGGCCGGCGGTACTGGAGGTCGCGGATCGCGGTGAAGTAGTACGTCAGCCTTTCGCCGGCGTTCTCCAGGGCCCGTGTGCGGTCGATGAGGGCGTAGAAGTCGTTGGCGACCACTTCTTCGATGACGGCCTCGATGAGCCCGACCCGGCCGCCGAAGCGGTTGAAGATCGTTGCCTTGCTCACCCCCGCCGCCCTGGCCACCTCGTCCAGCGGCACCGTCAGGCCGCGGCCCTGGAAAGCGCCGATCGCCGCACGCCGGATCTGTTCGGCGTTGCGCCGGGCGTCGGCGCGCAGCCCCGACCTCCCGGGTGTCGCACCGGCCATGGTCCGCACCGTCCCTCACTGTCGCCACCACAACTTGACTCGTTGGGTCAGTTTATCTACGGTCGGCGGAACCAGTGAAACTGACTCCGGCGGTCAATTTATGATTCTCCGGGTCAGCCGTCAGCACGGGCAGCGCCACCAGCGCGGAGCCCGGGGGAGGCCACGAACATGATCGTCGTCACCGGCGCCACGGGCGCCCTCAACGGAGCCACCGTCGAGCACTTGCTCGAGCGCCTTCCTGCCGACCGGATCGGCATCAGTGCGCGCGACACCGCCAAGGCCCAGCACTTCGCGGACCGCGGCGTGCGCGTTCGGCAGGGCTCCTACGAGGACCCGGACGCCCTGCGGGACTCCTTCGCCGGCGCCGACCAGGTGCTCCTGGTCTCCGGAAACGACCCCTCGGCCGACATGGTGGCTCTGCACCGCAACGCGATCGAGGCCGCAGTCGCAGCCGGCGCCCGGCGGATCCTGTACACCAGCCAGCAGGGCGTTGCGACCGACGGCCCCTACCCTCCGGCGGCCATCCACGCCGCCACCGAGGAGATCCTCGCCGATTCGGGGGTCGGGTGGACCTCACTGCGCTACGGGTTCTTCGGCCACAGCTTCGCCCCCTTGCTCGGTCCGTGGCAGGAGACCGGGGTGATCGCCGCCCCGGCGGACGGGCCCGTCCCATGGACCGCCCCCGCGGACCTGTCCGAGGCCACGGCGGTCCTTCTCACGGGCGAGCGCTCCTACGACGGAGCCATCACCCTGATCGCCGGCGAGGCCGTCACGCTCGACGACTTCGCCGCGATCGCCTCCGGACTCAGCGGCCGCACGATCGAACGCGTCGTCATGGACGACGAGGAGTGGGTCGCCGATCAGACGGCCGGCGGTGTTCCGGAGCCGACTGCCCGGTTCATGCTCACCATGTTCCGCGCCACCCGCGCGGGTCACTTCGCGCAACACGACCCGCTGCTCGCCGAGCTCCTGGGCCGTGAGCCCCGAGGGGTCGCCGACCGCCTCGCCGAGCAGACCGGGTACTGAACGGCACGCGGTCGGGGCCGTCGCGTCGGGCTGCCCCGGCCCCGGAGGGCGGCCCGCTCCGGTGCTCTGCTGGAATCAGGGGACACACACAGTCGGCAGCCGGAGGGGAAAAGGCGTGGATGCACTGGTCTCGTTCGTACGCGCGCGCATCGACGAGCGCTGGCGGGGCGCCCTCGACGCGGGCCCGAGCGCCGCTGCCCGTGCATGGTCGGCCTGGCCCGATCGTGTCGACAGCGCAGCGGGTGCGTGTGTCGCGCGGACCGGCAGCGGCGACGACGCGGCCGACCGCGCACGGTCCGAGCACATCGCGGGCCACGACCCGGACCGGGTGCTCGAGGCCCTGGAGTGCGAGCGGCGCCTGCTCGAACGCTACGAACTCCTGAACGCCGGTCTGGTCGAGAGCCCGGACCGCGACGCCCTGCTGTCGGAGTACCGGAACCTCGTGCTGCCGCTGCTGGCCCTGCCCTTCGCCGACCACCCCGACTACCGCGAGGCATGGCGGCCCCGGTAGCAGGGCCCGAAGGGCCCGTCCTCGCGGGCGTGCGAGCCGTCAGTCGGGGCG
>NZ_ANBF01000191.1 GCF_000341025.1 Nocardiopsis salina YIM 90010
GATCGCACTGGCGACGAGGAGTACGGCGCCGGCGACGAAGAGGGCGCCGGCGGCCGACACCTGACCGTCGGTGAGCTCCCAGACGAGCCGGGGGACCGCGATGGTCGCGGCGATCACCCCGAACACGAGCGCCGAGTCGGAACCGCGGGCCCCGGAGTGCCAGAGTGCGAACAGGACGAACAGGCCCGCCGCGACGGCGAGCTCGGCGACGTGGTCCATCGGCGCCTGCAGGATCAGGGCGCCCGTGTAGGCGGTGACCGCGCCGAGCCCGACCGCGGTGCCCTGCTCGCGCAGCACGCCCGCCACCGCGAGGGCGACCCCCACGGTGCCGAGCAGGAGCAGGCCTGCACCGGCCGCCGAGGACGCCGTCTGCCACTGGTCGGTGAACTCGTGTGCCACCTCCTGCACCCCGAAACCGGCCAGGGACGCGCTCATGGCCCACGCGGCCACCAACCCGGGCGCGGAACGCAGCAGCGCGTAGGCGGCCACGGCAACGACGAGCCCGGCGGCCGCCGACCAGATGGACGCGCTCGGGACGAACCCGGAGGGCAGCACCTCCTGCATGGCCTCGGCGGCGGCGAAGGCCGTGGAGAGCGCCGCCAAAGCGAACAGGGAACCGCCGATCCGGCGGGGGGGGNAGCAGAGCGGGGCCGCCGGCCATCCCGAACCCAGCGGTGGCGAGCACGGCGGCGACCACCGCGAGCAGTGTGATCCGGGCCCCGGTGTCCAGAACGTTCCATGCGGTGGCCATGAACGTGACCACGGCCGCCAGAACGAGCCCGCCGCCGACGTAACCCAGGACCTCCGCCCAGCGGCCGCGAGCCCCGGTGCGCTCCTCGGCCGCCGCGAGGGCGGAGGCGACCGCGTCGGCCTGCCCGCGGGTGATGACCCCTTGTTCGATCAGTCTGCCCAACGCCTCAGCGCGGGCGCCATCGCGCGCCTCCACCGGGGTACCGCCTTCCCATCGCTCACGAACCGGCCTGTGCTGTCTGCCCGGATCCGGCCGCGTGATGCGGCTGCTTCGGTGACCGGGGCCGGTCCCATTCCAACGCGCTGCGATGACGGTGTCCTGAGCACGCGTACTCAGGGGGCCGCGCGAGGCACGGAGCTGGTCACGCGGATCCTGCTCTCACGGTGGCTCGCGCGAGCGAGAGGTAGCGTTCCACGACCTGGTCCGGGCCGAGTTCCCCGTCGGGCCGGAACCACGTCGCCACCGCTACACACATGGTGGTGACTGCACGGCTCGCGTCCAGGGGGTAGGCCGTGGCGAAGACCCCTTCGGCGACACCTTGTTCGACGATCCGGTCGAGCATGCGCTGCTGTTCATCGCGCAGGGCGATGTAGGAGTCCCTGACCTCCGGCTTCATGCTCCGGATCTCGGTGGATGCGATGAAGGCCTGCCGACGCCGGTGCATGTGGAACCGCAGCAGGCACTCGACCACGTGGTCGAACCGGCGTTGCGCGCTCGGGCCCGCCTCCTCCACCGCCTGCCCGCTGCGGTCGAGCAGCTCCTGCATGACAGTCGTGACCAACCCCTCCAGCAGAGCCTGCTTGGAGGGGTAGTGGTGGTAGAGACCGGGCACGGACAGGTGGGCCTTCTCCGCGATGCGTCGGATGCTGGTCCCGTGGTAGCCCTGCTCTGCGAAGGCCGAGAGCGCAGCGGCCAGGGGGGCCGGAAGCGGTTCGTCCCCGAACGAGCGCCATGAACCCGACACTGCATCCTCATTTCTGTCGCCTGTCGAGCACCGTACCGGGTGCCACCACGGCGGGCCTTTCGCGTGGGTGGTGCCGGTGGTATTGACACTCCCTCTGTGAGCCACAACACTTCAGGATACCGACCGACCGCTCGGTCTGTACCGGTCTGTCGCCGCCCGCAGAGGAAGGACCGCGTCATGCCACCGCACCCCCCATGGACCACAGACGACCCCGACGGGCCCGCAAACAGGCGGACCGAAGGTCACCGCACCCTCCCGGAGGCGTGGCGGGAACGCGTCGCCGAGGCCCCTGACTCCCCGGCGGTCGTCTACTTCGACGGGGTCATGACCGCACGGGAGGTCGACGACGACTCCGACGCAGTCGCCGTCGGCCTCGCCGAGCTCGGGGTCGCACGCGGCTCCCGTGTCGGCGTCCACTTGCAGAACGTCCCGCAGTACGTGCTGACCATGCTGGCGCTCTGGAAACTGGGCGCGACCGTGCTCCCGCTCAACCCCATGTACCGGGGCGAGGAGCTGCGCCGACTGGTCGAGGATGCCGAGCCGGTGGGGATCGTGTGTGCGGACACCCGGGTGGGGGAGTCCCGCCGTGCGCTGCGCGGCAGCTCGGTGCGGTGGTTGCTGAGTACGTGCGACCGCGACCTGCAGACCCGTGACGACCCCCGGGTGTTCACCTCCGCAGAACGGCCCTCCCCCTCCTCCGACGGGGACCTGATGCAGCTGATCGGGCACCACCGGGGACGGCGCCCGCCCCGCCTCGGACTCACGGGCCAGGACCTCGCCCTGCTCACCTACACGTCGGGAACCACGGGACCGCCCAAAGGGGCGATGAACACCCATGCCAACGTCCTGGCGGTCACCTCGACCTTCGGGGCGCACGTGGGGCTGGGCCGGGACGACGCGGTACTCGCGGTCGCCCCGCTGTTCCACATCACGGGCGCCGTCATCAACGCGGCGTTGGGGCTCCTGCACGGGTGCCGACTCGTCTTCACCAACCGGTTCCACTCCGAGGTCGTGCTCGACGCCTTCACCGAACACGGTGTGACCTTCACGATCGGATCGATCACCGTCTTCAACGCACTGTCCGAGAGCCCCCGCGCCACACGGGAGAGCTTCCGGTCGGTCCGGGCCCTCTACTCCGGCGGTGCCCCCGTCCCGCCCGCCACCGTCGAACGGTTCCGGGAACGTTTCGGCGCCTACATCCACAACGCCTACGGGATGACGGAGAGCACCTCCGGGGTCATCGCGGTCCCTCCGGGCGAGGCCGCCCCGGTGGACGGGGCCAGCGGGTGCCTGTCCATCGGCAAGGCGCTCCCGCACGTCAGAGCGCGTGTCGTCGACCCCTCGGGCAGCTCTGTGCCGCCCGGCTCGCAGGGCGAACTGGAGCTGTCCGGACCCCAGGTCGTGCCCGGATACTGGCGCAGCGCCGGGGCCACGGCCGCCACCTTTCCCTCGGGCCGCCTGCGCACCGGGGACGTCGCCGTCATCGACCACGACGGGTGGGTCTACCTCGTCGACCGCCTCAAGGACCAGATCAATGTGTCCGGGTACAAGGTCTGGCCACGCGAGGTGGAGGACGTGCTCCACCAGCACCCCTCCGTGCACGAGGCCGCCGTGGTCGGCCGCCCCGACGACTACCGGGGCGAGGCGGTCGTCGCCCACGTCTCGCTCGCGTCCGGAACGAGGGCCACGGAGGCGGAACTCCTCGCGTTCACCCGAGAACGCATCGCCGCCTACAAGCGCCCGCGCGAGGTCCACGTGGTCGAGGAACTGCCCAAGACGGTCACCGGCAAGATCAGGCGGAGCGCCCTGCGAGACCACGACCCCGACACCCCCGTCGGCGGCTCGCGCGGAGAAGGAGGCAACGACACGTGAGCGCCCCCACCGGCACCGGGCCGCCCCCGCCCTCCCCGGGACCCACACACCGGTCCAGGAAGAAGTCCCTGTTGGCCAGCACGGTGGGCAACGTACTCGAGTGGTACGAATGGAGCGCCTACGCGGTCTTCACGCCCTTCATCGCCGCCGTGATGTTCCACCAGGGCGACCCGGTCTCGGCGCTGCTGTCCACTCTCGCCGTCTTCGCGGTCGGGTTCCTGATGCGTCCCCTCGGCGGCATCGTGTTCGGACGCATCGCGGACCGGCGCGGACGCAAGTTCGTACTGATCACGACCCTGCTCATGATGGCCGCGGGAAGCATGGTCATCGGGGTCATGCCGACCTACGAGACCATCGGCGCCTGGGCCTCGCTCATCCTGCTCAGCGCCCGTGTCCTCCAGGGTTTCGCGCACGGCGGGGAGTCGGCCACCGCCTACTCCTACGTCGGTGAGATCGCGCCGTCCCACCGGCGCGGTATGTGGGGCAGCGTCGCCTTCATCGCCATCTACGGAGGCTCCGTCCTGGCCTACAGCCTCGGCGGGGCGATCACCACCGTGCTCTCGGAATCGGCGGTCGCCGAGTGGGGATGGCGTATCCCCTTCCTGTTGGGCGCCCTGCTCGCCGTCGTCGCCCTCTACCTGCGGCGCGGCATGGACGAGAGCGACGTCTTCGAGGCCGACCAGGGACGGGAGGGCAGCGAGGAACAAGGAGCCGAGAAGGCGGACCCGGCCGCCGACCGCAGCCGGGTCACCAAGGCCGTGCTGGTCATGATCGCGATGATCTCCGGTATCACCGCCGCGCACTACACGTGGACGTCCTACGTCGCCACATACGCCATCACCCAACAGGGCATGGACCCGGACACGGCGTACTGGATGTCGGTGATCGCGCAGGTCGTCGCCCTGGTCTCGCTGCCGTTCTGGGGCCTGCTGTCGGACCGGATCGGCCGGCGCCCCATGCTGCTGATCTTCGCCGGGCTCATGTTCACCCTCCAGTACCCCCTCACCCAGTTGATCAGCTCGAGCGGATGGACGCTGCTGCTGGCGACGACCATCGCCCTCCTGGTGGTCTCGGCGCCCGCCGCGGCCATGTCGGCGATCCTGACCGAGTCCTTCCCCACACGTGTACGGACCCAGGGGATCGGGTTCGCCTACTCCTTGTCCGTGGCGGTGTTCGGGGGGAGTGCCCCCTACCTCAACCAGTTGTTCAACGGGTTGGGGATCGGCTGGGTCTTCGGGGCCTACATCATGGTCCTGTGCGCCTTCACCGGTATCGCCTGCCTCTTCATCCGGGAGACGAGGGGGCTCAGGCTCAAGTGAAGGGGTCGGTGTCGCCGGCGCCCGGCGGCCCCGACCCGTTCAGGGGGCGCCGGGCGGGTCCCCGAGGGCATCCAGGTAACGGTCCAGCGCCGAGGTGAACACACGTTCGTCCACGGCGTCGGGGTCGGTCTCCTCGACGGCCCGGGCCAGGGGTTCGTACTCGGGGCGGTAGCTCTCCGGGGCACGCGCGAACCCCGCCGAGAACGGCACCATGACCGAACCCATCACGAGGTAGTCGACCGCGAGCACGATCTCCAGCGCCTCGGAGTGCGACCATCCCGCACCGGTCAGCCGTACGACCGCTTCGGTGTAATAGCGCAGTGACGAGGGGGCGCTGACGGTACGGCGGGCGATGACCGCGGTCGCGTTGGGGTGATCGAGGAAAGCCTTGCGGTAGGAGAGCGCGAAGGCGCGCATCCCCTGTCGCCAGTCACCGTCCTCCAACAGCGCCGGGTCCGTGTCGCCGGAGATGAGTTCGGTGACCAACTCGAGGATCTCGGCCTTGGACCGGACGTGGTTGTAGATCGAGGAGGCCTTCACGTCCAACCGGCGTGCGACCTCCCGCAGGGTGAGGGCCCGCTCGCCCTCCTCGTCGAGCACCGCCAGCGCCGTCGTGGCGATCAGGGCGCGTGTGATGTCCGGTCGTGGTCCGCTCTTCACCCTTGCCGCCAACCCGTGCGCATCATCAGATCCTTCTCATGGGGGACTTCACAGATCCTGGAATGCTCTCTACGGTATCAACTAACAACGTTAGTCACCAGGAGGCCTCCTATGCCCCCGGACGAGAGCGCGGAACTGCAGCACCGCCTGCACGTTCTCGAATCCGCCCGTTCCCGAGACCCCGCGCACGCCGACCTGCCCACACCCGACCTCGTGCTCGTGAGCCTGGCCGTCCTCGGGCTCAGCGTGTGGTTGCTGTGGTGGGGGATGCCATGAAGGAGACCACCGCGTCCGGCACCGAACCGGGGCAGGGCACCGGCGGCCGTGCCGGTGCCGCACTGGGCGGGATGCCCCTCCTGCGCCACGAACGGGTCTGGGGCTTCTGGAACTTCACCTCGGTCAATGTCAGCCTGGCCATCGCGACCTGGGCCTTCCTCACCGGAGGCAGCGTCGCCCTCTTCGTTGGCGCCCAGGCCGCGATCGCCACCGTCGTCGTGGGCAACCTCGTCGGCGTCGTGCTCGTCTCGCTGACCACCTGCATGCCCTCCGCCAAGTACGGGGTCGAGCAGTTCGTGGCTCTGCGCAGCGTCTTCGGGAGGAACGGGGTCCGGGTCCTGCTGATGGTGCTCCTGCCGTTCCTGCTGGCCACGTGGAACGCAGTCCTGGCCATCATGATCGGGCGGGCCCTGACCAACGTGGCCAACGCGGTCCTCGGGACCGACCTGCGGGCGGATTCCCCCGTCACCATCGGCCTGTGCCTGGCCGCCCTGGCCACCGCCTGGTTCCTGCTGCTGCGCGGTCCCATGTCGCTGAGCCGGGTCAACAACCTCATCGCGCCGGCCCTGGCCGCCGTCACCCTCCTGATGCTGGTGGTGCTCCTGCGCGAGTACACCCCCGAGCAGTTGGCTGCCCTGGAGCCGCTCGACCCGACCGGGGTGCCGCTGCTGGACTACACCAACGCCCTCGAGGTGTGCCTGGGCGCCGGGCTCTCCTGGTGGGCGATCGTCGGGAACCTGGCCCGGCTCACCACCACACCTCGTGTGGCCTTCTGGCCCAACCTCATCGGCCTCTTCGGGGCCAGCGCCGTCGCCGGCACGATCGGCTGCCTGGCCGCGCTCGCCTTCGGCGACAGCGACCCCACCACGTGGATGATCCCGGTGGGCGGTGTCGTTCTGGGTGCCCTGGCCCTGCTCTTCGTGGCCCTGGCCAACATCACCAGCATCATGGGCCAGACCTACTCCGGTGCGCTCGCGGTGCTGCGACTGCACACCGGCTTCCACCGCCTCCCCTGGCCCGTGCTCTCGGCCCTGCTGCTCGTCCCCGCGAGCGTGATGGTCTTCTTCCCCGGCGGTGTCTACGAACTGTTCTTCCAGTTCTTGGCGGTGGTGTCGCTCATCGTCTCGCCGCTGTGCGGGGTCTACTTCGCCGACTACCACCTGTTGCGCCGGCGCACTCTGCACCTGCGGGACCTGTACAGCGACGACCGGGAGTCCCGCTACGGGTTCTGGCGCGGTTTCAACCCCGCGGCCTTCGTGTCCGTGCTCGCGGGTGCCGCGGTCTACCTGGCCCTGCTGAACCCGCTGACCTACGAGAGCGCGCCGCTCTTCCCCTACCTGACGGCTTCACTGCCCGCCTTCGCCGTCACCGCCGCGACCCACGTCGCGTTGACCAAGACCGTCGTCAAACCGTTGAACAAGGGAGGATACCGATGACCGAGATCCCCGACCTGCTGATCCGCGGGGCCCGAGTGCACACGATGGACCGCGACCGCCCAGCCGCCGAGGCCGTGGCCGTCCGCGGCGGCACCGTCGTCGCGGTCGGCTCGGACCGCGAGGTGGGAGCACTGGCCGGACGCCGCACGGAGGTCGTCGACGGCAAGGGCATGACGGTCACCCCGGGCCTGATCGATTCCCACCAACACCCGGTGATGGCCCTGTCCCAGAGCCACGGGCTGGACCTGACCGGCGTGGAGGACCTGGGCGAGCTGCGCAGTGTGCTGAGCGCCTACTCCGCGGACCTGCCCGAGGACGCGTGGGTGATCGCCTCGGGCACCGATTACAACGCGTTCGAGCGCGGGATCCCGCACCGCGACGACATCGACGAGGCGGTGGGAGGGCGCCCCGCGATGCTGACCATGATGGACGCGCACAACGCGCTCCTGAGCAGCGAAGGGCTGCGCCGCGCGGGCATCACCGGCCCGGTCTCCTTCGCCGACCACTCGGAGATCGACGTGGACTCCGACGGGCGACCGACGGGGTACCTGCGCGAGATGTCCGCCGTGATGCTGGCCCGGGAAGCGGTGCCCGAGATGGACGTCGAGGCCTGCGCCCGGGAACTGCGCCGGACCATGGAACACCAGAACGCGCTGGGCCTGACCGGCCTGCACGTGCTGGACCAGATGCCGAACACGGTCGAGACGCTGCAGTTGATGTCCGAACGGGACGAACTGCCCGTGCGAGTGCTGCTCGCCCCCTGGGCGCTCCCAGGCCGGGTCCAGGACTCCCTGGAGATCGTCCGCGACCTCCGGAACAGGTCCGGGCGGCTCCTGCGCACGGCGGCGGTGAAGTTCCTCCTCGACGGGACCATCGACGGGGGAGCGGCGTGGCTGCACCACCCCGACTGCCACGGGGAGGGGGACCGGCCGATCTGGCGGGACCCGCAGCAGTACCGCGATGCAGTCCAGGCCGTGGCAGGGCTGGGGCTGCCCTCCTTCACCCACGCGATCGGCGACCGTGCGGTGACCTACGCCCTGGACACCTACGGCCGGGTGGGGCCACCGGCCCTGGGCCGCCACCGGATCGAGCACGCGGAGCTGGTCCACGACGACGACGTGCCCCGCTTCGCCGAGCTGGACGTGGTGGCCTCGATGCAGCCCACGCACATGGACTGGACCTTCTCCGACGGCTCCGGCAACTGGTCGGGCCGTGTGGGGGTCAAGCGCCTGCCCCGGGCCTGGCGTTACGGCGACATCGCCGCGGCCGGCGGGCGGGTGGCCCTGGGCTCGGACTGGCCCATCGCCGCGTACGACCCCCGGCCCATCATGGCGGGGGCCAGGCTGCGCCGCCCGGCAGGCGAGCCCATGCGGCCCGCGGTCGCCCCCGAACAGGCCCTCTCACCGGGCCAGGCGCTGGCCGGGTACACCCGGTGGGCCGCCTACGGGACCGGTGAGGAGGCCGCGTCGGGGATCGTGCGGGAAGGGGCGCGGGCGGACCTGACCGCCTTCGTCGGAGACCCCCTCACGACCGCCCCCGACGACCTGCCCGGCCTTCCGGTGGCCCTGACGGTCGTGGACGGGCGTGTGGTGCACCGCCTCGACCGCTGACGGCCCCGACGCCGGGGGCGTCGGGGCTTCCTGCCTCCGGGTCACTCGGTGAGGTTCAGGTTCTGGACTGCCAGGGCGAGGCCGCCGTCCTCGGCCTCGCCCCACACGTACACGAGGGTGTTGTCGCCTCCGACCAGGTCGAGGTCGGTGGGCTCGAGTACCGTCTCCTCGGTGTCGGCGACGACCGCGTCGGCGGAGACGGTGCCCGGGGCGGTCTCCAGTACCTCTTCGTCGGGATCTGTCAGCCCTTGGACCGCGGGTTCGCCGTCGGTGCGCACGTCGAGCGCGGGAGCGGCCGCGACATGGCGGACGGTCAGCCGCGCCTCGTCGTCGCCCAGCTCGTAGGTCTCGTTCACGAACGGGGTCAGGGCGGGTTGGGCCTCCTCATCGAGGTGGGTGGCGACCGTGGAGTTCGAGCCGGCGTGGAACTCGACCTCGTCGGCCTCGACGACGGCCTCCGCGTCGGGTCCGGCGCCTGCCCCGGTCACCCGGAGGTCGCTGGTGCCCGCGGGCATGCTGATCGGTTCGGAGACGGTGCCCGGTTCGAGGTCCTCGAGCACGGTGTCGCCGTCGGCGTGCACGTCGACGTTCTCGCCCGGGATGCCGTGCATGACGGACACCTCGACGTCCTGCCATCCGGCGGGGGCGAAGGCGCCCGCGCTCATCACGAGGGCGGCGGAACCCGAGGCCACGGCGGTCATCATCGCGCAACGGTGCATGGTGAACTCCGAATCGGGGCGTAGGTGCCGGACTCCTGTTACTTCTTGAGTGTTTGTACCCATATGCGAAGGTTTTCTCCGGTGCCTCCTGTACCCGGCTCTGCTCGGGGTACGCCGGTGCACATGGACGAACACGAGGTGGTACTGCCGCTGACGGGCGCGCAGTTGCCGGGACGGCTCGCGGTCCCGCGGGGCGCGGACGGCGTGGTGGTGTTCGCGCACGGCAGCGGCAGTTCCAGGCACAGCTCACGCAACCGGGCCGTGGCGGCCGAGCTCGAGGGAGCCGGTTTCGCGACCCTGCTGTTCGACCTGCTCACGGCCGAGGAGGATCAGGAACGTGCGCAGCGCTTCGACATCGAGCTGCTCACCGAACGGTTGTCAGGCGCCGTGGGCTGGGTGGCGGAACAGGACACCGTCGCCGGGCTGAACGCGGGCCTGTTCGGTGCCAGCACCGGAGCGGCCGCCGCTCTGCGCACAGCAGCCGATCTGCCCGGGCGGGTGGCCGGTGTGGTCTCACGCGGCGGGCGTCCCGACCTGGCCGGCACGGGAGCCCTGGAACGTGTACGCGCCCCCGCGCTGCTGGTGGTGGGTGGCGCCGACACCGCTGTGCTCGGCCTCAACGAGGACGCGGCCGCTCGGCTCGGCGGGCAGCACCGGGTGCACGTGGTACCCGGGGCCACGCACCTGTTCGAGGAACCAGGGGCGTTGGAGCAGGTCGCGGCGGCTGCCATGGACTGGTTCGGCGAGACCCTGCGGCCCGGGTGAACCGCATGGACCGAGCCAGCCCGGGGCGCGAATCGTGGCCGCGGCCGCCCATACGCGCCGGGTCGATCCGGGAGGGAGGGGCCGCCCTTTGTCGTGACGGCCCTCAGGCGTGCTCGGCCGAGCGCACCGTCTCGCCCGGGTCGACGCGCACCACGTGCACCCCTTCCGCGGACGAGACCATGATCGTGCCCTCGGGCGTGGCCAGGAGGTCGAACGGGTGGTGCGGCACGGTCCAGGGCAGGACGTGCCGTACGGGAGTGGCCTCGTCCAGGAACACGAAGGACAGTCCCCGTGTCTTCCCCCGGTACGGGAAGGTTGCCGGAGCAGGACGGCCACCGGGCGCCCGGCCCACTCGGTCACCCGCGACGTGGTCATCCCTGCCTCGCCTGGTAGGACGGGTTCCAGGCCGGGCAGGGTGAAGAAGGACCCGCCCTGCGCCAGGTAGGTGCGTCCTCCCGCTCGGGCGATCTCCGTGCGGCGGTCGTCGGGGTCGGAACCCTCGACCGGTACGGACCCGATGAGTCCCCCGGTCCCGTCGCCCACCCGATGCACGGTCGGGAAATCGGTGTCGATCGCGTCGGCGTGTTCAGGTCCGGCGTGTGCGACCTCCTCGATGGTGATGTGGGCCAGGTACCCGTGGCGGACCGTGAGGGCTGCCGGCCGCAACTCGAAGGCGACGGTCAGGAACCAGTCGCCCCGCGTGTCGGGGAGCCAGGTGTCGGCCACGACCAGAACCGTGTCCCGGACCCGTTGGAACCGGGCGAACTGCCAGTCCTCACCGATCAGGTGCTCGACCTCCATCGCCTTCTCCTGCCGTCGTGCAGACCGCCGACACCCTCCCTCCGCCCGTGCGGACACCGAACCGGCCCGGAGGTTGCCCCGGCACAGTGAACACGTCCGCATGTGGCCACAGCAAAACCGCAGGTGAACCAATGTGTGGGAGGTATGAGTCACACAGGGTGCAAGGGAACGACCGATCACACTACGGGGGTAGTACTCATGCGTTCGTTCAGCACCACCGCCAAGGTCTCCGGCGTCGCCGCGGCCACCGCCGCACTTCTCGGCGGGGGCCTCTACGGGGCCACCGCCGCTTCTGCGGAGGAGCGCCCCATCGAACCGGCCCAGGCGCCCCAGATCATGGACACGCCCTGGACCGAGTACGCCGTCGGTGACAGCCACGCCAACGTCTACGCGGTCACCAACTACCTGACCGCCGAGACCGACGACGCCGGCGAGCCGTACTGGCCCGAGGACCCCACCGAGGACCTCACCCAACCGGTCTCCGATGCTCTGCTCGACTACCAGGCCGACCGCGGCCTCGGCGAGCACGGCGAGATCAAGGAAGAGCTGTGGGGCCACTTCTCCGACGGGCAGTTCGTCACCGGGGCCTTCGGCTGGGGCCCCGCCAACGGCGCGTTCTACACCATCGACGACACCGGTGTCGGCGTGGAGAGCGTCCAGTACCTGCTGATCCACCACGGCTACCTGGACGAGGGCGGGGACGACGGACACTACGGCCCCGTCACCGAGGCGGCAGTGGAGGACTTCCAGGCCAACGAGGTGTGCCCCGAGGTCGACGTCAGCGAGCAGGAGTGCGTCGACGGCTTGGCCGGCGAGGTCACCTACCGCGCCCTGGTGACGGTCGAGTAGTGCTCCGACCACACCTTCCGACTGGGCCGGACCGCGCACGGGGGCGCGGTCCGGCCCGCGCTTGACACCATCCGCGCGGGGGAACGTCCAGGTCAGCGGCCCGAGGGCTGGCTTCGGGCCGCCATGAGTCCAGGGAGGACACGGCCATGAGCGAGCAACTCCACCGCGCCGGAGACCGGTGGCAACTGACCTTCCACCGGAGCTACGACAGCCCACCGGAGCAGGTGTGGCGTGCGGTGACCGACCCCGGGCTCCTGGGCCGCTGGTACCCGATGACGGTCGACAACCTCGACCTCGGGCCAGGGGGTGCCATCGCCTTCCGCGACGAGGAGGGAAACGTCGTGTCCGCCGAGGTCGTGGAGGCCGACCCGCCGCGCGCGTTCTCCTTCGAGGAGTTCGACGACGAGACCGGTGACCACCGGATCGACCTGGTCCTGGAACCCGACGGGTCCGGCTGCCGGTTCACCTTCACCCACACCTTCGACTCCGCCGCCTGGGCCGAACAGGTGGAAGAAGGTTGGGAGCACTGCCTCGCGGCGCTCGGTGAACTCCTCGACGAACTCGGCACCGAACCGGTCTGATCTTCTTGCCAGGCCGTCAACAACGTCCCCCGACCCGCACCCGTCCGGTGCACCATGGCCGGAACGACGTACGAGGACGGGGAGACGACGTGGACGAGAAGTTCTGGGACGACAAGTACGGCGAGAACGGGCAGGTCTGGAGCGGCCGCCCCAACGGGGTCCTGGTCAGCGAGGCGGCCGACCTGCAACCCGGGCGCGCCCTCGACGTCGGGTGCGGCGAGGGCGGCGACGCGCACTGGCTCGCCGAACACGGCTGGACCGTCACCGGTGTCGACCTCTCCCGCGTCGCCCTCGCCCGTGCCCGCGAACTGTGCCGGGACCTGCCCGTGGACCTGCGCCACCAGGACATCGCGAAGGAGCCCCCGGAACCGGGCGCCTACGACCTGGTGTCCCTGCACTACTTCCCGCTCCTGCGCGAAAAGGGGCACCCCGCCCTGCGCGGGCTCGTGGAGGCCGTCGCACCGGGCGGGACGCTGCTCGTGGCCGGCCACGAGATGAGCGGGCTCCAGGCCCAGGGGGCCGGGGACTCCGACCAGGGCGACTTCTACCAGCCCTCGGAGTTCGCCGCCTTCCTGGGCGAGGGGTGGACCGTCGAGGCCGACGGGGTCCGCCCCCGCGTGGACAGCGCACCCGAGGGCACCGAGCACACGCACGACGTGGTCCTGCGCGCCCACCGCTCGGCCTGAACCCGAAGGGCGCGGGGCACACAGGTCTCGCAGGCTCACCGCCCCGCCTGCCCGGCCCGCCCCCGCCGAGCGCAGCCTCAGGCGGGACCGCGGCCGCCGCGCCGCTGGCGCGAGGCCTCGTACAGCACCACCGTGGTCGCCGAGGCGGCGTTGAGCGAACTGGCGCTACCGCCCATGGGGATGCACACCAGGTCCTCGGCCTCCTCGCGCCACCGGTTGCTCAGACCGGTCGTCTCGTTGCCGGTGAGCACCAGCGTCGGGCCGCGCAGGTCGTGCTCGGCCAGCTCGGCCGCGCCGGCCTCGTCGGTGGCCACCAGGCGCAGCGGCACACCACCGGCACGCACCTGCTCCACCCAGGCCAGCACCTCCCGGGCCGAGGCTGCGCGCACCACGGGCACCCCGAACAGCGACCCCGTGCTCGCCCGCACCGCCTTCGGGTCGTAGGGGTCCGCGGCGTGCCCGCCAACGATCACGGCCGATCCGCCCAGGGCGTCGACCGAGCGCACCACGGAACCGATGTTGCCGGGGCTCGTGGGTCGGTCCAGCACCACACCCAGGAAGTCGGGGCCCACCCGGATCCGTGACAGGTCGTCCTCGGGGGTCTCGATCTCGGCGAGCAGCTCGGGCGGTTCCTCCTTGTCGCCGAGCTCGCGCATGAGCTCGTCGGCGACCGCGTAACGCGTCGCCCGCACCGACCGCAGTGTCTCCTGCGCCCAGTCCGACAGGCGCCCCTCGGCCCGGTACAGCCAGGAACGCACCGTCCACCCGGCCTCGACCGCCATGGAGATCGGCCGCACGCCCTGCACCAGGATCGCCCCGGACCGGTGCCGCTTGGTCCGGTTGTGCAGCAGCGTCTCCCACTGCTGGAACGTGGCGTTGCGCGTGGTGACCCGTTTGTCGCCGGTAGGGTCCGAGGGACGGCGGTCGCGGGAAGGGCGTGATCTGGTCATAGGCACCGGAGATTACCAGGTGGCGCCGGGGCCACCGGCGCCCCGCGATCCCCGGACAGGGGCGTTCGCGGGGCATCCGGCGCCCGGTGTCAGCGGCCGGGGTGGTGGGCCGGCACCAGCAGCTCCACGTTCCGGTCGCCCGCCTCGCCCAGATTCGCCTCGTCGGCGTGGATGTCGTTGAGCGACAGCTCCCGGTAGAGCGAAGCCAGCCCGGCGGGGGAGAAGTCGCCGTGATCCACCCGGTACGGGCTGTCCGCCTCGATCAGAGTCGTGAAGAGCGACATCGTCCCGTCCTGGTTGTCGACCAGCTCGATGCAGCGAGCAAGCTGCGGGTGATCGATGTGCGAGGCGGTGTTGATCTCCCAGAACCCGCGCTCGGGGCGGTCGGAGGTGTGCGCCCGCACGTTGTTGGCGTGCGTGTGCCCGTTCACCCAAGCCAGAACGTTCGGGTACCGGTTGAGCATCCCCACCAGGATCTCGCCGATGTAGCGCACCTCGCCCGGCCGGCGGCTGTCCGGCAGCGGGTTGTTCATCGTGTCGCTCGAGTGGTGGCTGAACAGGATGAACAGCTCGTCGCTCACATCCTGGGTCTGTTGCCGACCGAGCCGGTCGTAGTAGGTCGAGCTCGCAGAGCGCAGTGTCTGCTCCACCCAGTCGAACTGGTGCTTGCCGATGGAACCGTTGGCGAGCCCGGCCAGCGTCGTGGTGTCCATGCTGATGCCGGTCACCCCCTCGGCGATCGTGAAGGTGTAGAAGCAGTCCGTGCCGTCGGCGTTGGCCTCGGAGAACCCGTGCCCCACCGGACCGGGACCGGTGTTGGCCTCGTCCAGGTGTGCGGCGACGAACCCCTCGGTGTCGAACGGCGCCCGACGCTCGTCCGGGGTCACGGTGGACACGATCGTCGTGGAACCGGCGGTGTCGACCTCCTCCTGGTGCGCCACCGCCTCGGGCAGCTCACCCACCTGGTCGGGGTCGGACTGTGCGGCCGCCGCCTGCTCGGCCGCGTCCCCCTCGGCGAACATGATCTTGCGGTCGCCGGTGAAGGCCTCCGTCAGCAGGCCCGCGGGCAGCGTTCCGGACGGGGTGTTGTCGTGGTTGCCGATCGTGCAGTACCAGGGCACGTCCAACCCCGGGGCGCTGAACTCCGCCATCGCCGCCTCCAGGAAACCCGGCAGGTGCGGGAACCCGGCCTCCGACTTGTACCGGTCGGACACCTCGCTCTCGGGTTGCCAGTACAGCTCCGCCCCGGAGTTCTGCACCCCCTCGAACACGGACGGGTCGCCGGTGTTGGGCGTGACCGCACCGCCGTTGAGCAGCCTCATGAGCCAGTCGAGCTCGATCTGCTCCTGGTTGTCGGTGTTGTCGCCGGTGGTCATGACGAAGTCGAACGCGCGCCCGGTCACCGGCCCGGACCGGAGCGCGTTGACCCGCTGCACCAGGGCAGAGGCGCCGATCTGGGCCAGGGCCTCCTGGGGGCGGTGCGCTCCGGTTCCCAGGATCGGGTGGGTGTACTCGAACCGGAGCGGGCTCTGCACGTCGATGACGTGGGTGTCGGTGAACTGCACGAACGCGGTCAGAGGCTCACGCCGCTCGTCCCGGTCGGGCTCGGCCTCCACCAGGTCCTCGCGCACCTCGATCGGCCAGCCGGGCCCGGAGGACAGCAGCCGGTAGCCGTCACCGGTCGGGGTGGCGACCTCTGCCAGGGTGGTGCCCTCCGGGTCGGTCACGCGGTCCAGCGTCCGGCGCATCAGGCGGTCGTGGGTCGCGGCGGACACGGGCAGGGGCAGGCCCAGGGACAGGCCCAGGCCCGCCCCGGCGGCCAGGAAGCCGCGGCGGTGCAGAGAAGCCATACGGGGGTCCTTACGGCCCCGAGCGGGGCCAGGAGGGAACGGGGGCGCTGGACATTCAAGGGGAGCGGGGCCCGCGCGGCAACGGGTGCCCGCGCCCTTGCGGTACCCCCGCCCGGAACGTCCGGGATTGCCGCTGGGTAAGATCCCGGGTTCGGTCTTTTCCGGTCCCGGGTACGCGCGGCAACGGCGTGCACCGGTGCGGGAACACCGTCCACCTGCGGTTCCCCGGTGTGTACCCCCGCGTTCGTGCGCGCCTGGGCGGGCCGTCACGAACATGAATCTCTTTCACGTCTGGCCGGATGTGGCCACGGCGTTCACGGAACGGATGGGACACGGGTGTCACGAGGGCAGCGTGTGCGAGCTGCGATCGCATGGGTGGGTCTCGGCCTCATCGCCGGGGCGCTGGCCTGGTCGCCGTTGGGGGTGGTCCTGTCCATCGGAGCCCCGGAGGAGGGCATGACCGAATGGGCGGGGCTGGGAACGGCCCTGTCCTGGTTCCTCGGCCTCTCCGTTCTCGGCATTGCGGTCCGGTGGCGCGTGGGCGAGCCCGACCCCGCGACCGAGCCGCGCGGAACCGGCTGTCTGGTGCCCGCGCTCATCATGGCCGCAGTCGGAACCGGTCTGGCCGCGCTCGCCTATCCCGGGTGGGACGAAGACATGGCGACGGTCGGCCCGGTCCAGGCCAACACGTGGCTGGTCGCCTGTGCAGTCGCAGCCGGGTTGCTCCTGCTGACGGCCGCGGCCGAGCGCCCCTCCCCTCAGCCGCTCGCGCGCACGTTCCCGGCCTTCGCAGCCGGATCCCTGGCGGTCGTCCTGACGGGCGGTCTCGTCAACATCGTGCACTTCCCTCAGCCGCGGCACGAGGTCGCCGACGAGCCGTCGGAACTGGGGGAGCCGGCCCCGGTGCCCGAGCGCGTCGAAGAGGTCGGTTGGGAGTGGGAACCCGAGCTCGGAAGCTCCGTCCTACGGGTCGAGGAGGGTTCACACGGCCCGCTCGTGGTGCTCACCGACGGGGTTGTCTCCCTGGACGGAACCGACGGCAGCGAGATCTGGTCCTACCGCCGCCCCTACGCCCCGCACTTCGAGGTGTGGGTGGACGGCGACCACGTCATCGTCTCCCGGGTCCCCGCGGTCGGCACGGAAGGCCCACTCGTCGACGTGCTCGCCCTCGACAGCGGTGCGCCCGAACCCGGGCTCCAGGGGATTGCACAGCTGAGCGAGGACGACGCTGAAGCCCGCGACGAACTCAGCGGCGACCCGGACGAGGACGTGGTGGCACGCACGGCCGAGCACGTGATCCGTTCCGAAAGGGACGGCTTGGTCGACCCGGACACGCAGCTGGTGTCGGAGGAGGTCGGCACCGGGGTGGAGCGGTGGTCCGTGCCCCGGGCTCCTGAGGGACGCTCATGCCGGGGCGTGGACACGCAACTGCGCCACGGCCTGCTGATCTCCATCGACACCTGCCGGGACGAGGACGAGGTCGAGGACACTGAGGATGACGACCCCGGGGACATTGAGGCCGACGAACCGGTCGACAGGGATCACGTCGTCCGGGCACTCGCCCCCGAGACGGGCGAGCAGGTGTGGGAGCGTACGTGGACCTTCCCCGACAAGGACAGTTCCGGCATCTACTTCGGCGGCCCTGCCGTCGGCGCCTCCTCGGTCCTCCTTGTGGGGTTGGAAGGCCGAACGTGGGACGGGGCGGTGCTCGACCTCGCCACGGGCGAGGACGTCTTCACCCTGCCCGAGAACCTCAGTGAGGAGCGCACGCGCTTCCACGGGTACCTCGGTGGCGACAGCGAGAGCGTGACCTATTCGGTCGAGCGTAGAGGTAGAGGTGAGGAACCCGTGTTCGAACGCGTCGGCCCACAGGGGGACGTGCTGGAAACGGTCGAGAACGCCCCCGACCGCTTGAACGGTATCGGGCACTCCACCGCGGTCCTCGACGAGACGGTCCTCTTCATCATCCGTTGGCAAGACCACCCCACCGTCGCCGTAACAGAGTTCGGCCAACGGAGGGACGCCGCCACCGACGAACGCATCCGGCTGGACGAGCAGGAGGGGGACGTCGGTTGGAGTGCACTCGTCCCGGTGCCCGGTGCGGTCGTGGCGGTCGCCGAGGCGGACGAGCCAGAGGTCGGGGACCCGGACGAGATCCGCACCGAAGGAGCGGTCCGGGGGCTGACGCCGTGAACGCGTCCGCTGGGTTCTACGTCGGCACAGCGGACATTGAGGACGGAGGAACCCCGTGACAGGGGAGCAACAGCACGGACGGGTGCGGAACGCGCTCGTGTGGTCGGGCGTGGGGCTGCTGGCCGGAGCCCTCCTGTGGGCCGCGGTGTTGGTCACCGTGGCCGACGGGGACGTGTTCGAGGGGACCGGGGGCTGGTGGATGCTCTCTTGCCTGGTCGCCGCCCTCGTCCTCGTGTTCGGCGTGGTGGAGAGGCCCGGCACAGAGCGGACCAGGGGCGGGTACCTGTTCGGGATGTCCTGGGCGATCGGCGCCGGGCTGCTCGCGGCCTGGATGGCCTTCCCGCGGGACACCTTCGCCGCCACCACGGACAGCCGGTGGTCCTTCGATCCCTCACCGTCCGCCGTGCACCTGTGGCTGGTGGCGTGCGCGACCGTGATCGGCTGCGCGCTCGTGCTGTCCGGTTCGGGCAGGGCCGATCCGAGGCCGTTCCGCTGGAGCACGCTGTACTCCGGCGCGGGTGTGCTGGCGGTGGCACTGGCCGGCGCGCTGGTCGCCCAGCTCGTCGTGCCCTGGGTGCCGCACCGGGAGGGCGGCGCCGAGGGTGACCCCGCCCCTGTTCCGGCCGACGTCTCCGAAGAGGGGTGGTCGTGGCGGCCGCCCATGGACACCGACATCACCGGGGTGGAGGCCGGACGGCACGGGCCGATCGTGCTGCTCGGCGACGGGGCCGTGGCCCTGGACGGAACGGACGGCACCGAGCTGTGGTCCTACCGGCGCCCGTACGACGTCGTCACCCACGTGTGGACCGAGGACGGCCACGTCCACGTGCGCCACCGGCCCCGGACCGAGGACGACACCAACGAGGACCTCAGCATGGCCCAGTTCGAGGGCGGCGATCACTTCGAGACCGCCCGACTGCACACGGAGACCGGTGCGCTGGTCGATGAGGTCTCCGGTGCCCCTCGCCCGTCGGTCGCCCGGCCCGGTGAGCACAGCGAGGAGATGGTGCACGAGACCCTGTCGCTGCCCGAGAACTGCGTCGTCCACCGCACCGAGGGCTACGGCCACCGGCTGGCGGGCGTGGTCGGCTGCGTCGACGAGGAGCACACCGAGTCGGCGGTCGCGTCCGGGGACCCCTTCGGTTTCCCCGATTCCGAGGTCGAGGTCATGGTCGTGGCGGTGGACCTGGAGGAGGAGAGCGAGCTCTGGCGTACGGAGCGGTTCGACCCGGGCGAGAACGAACGCCCCCGCCTCGCCGATGCCCCGGGTGCCCCCGCGGTCGTCGTCGGGAACGGCCCCGACGGGCGCACCGTGGTGCTCGGCGCCGACACCGGCGAGGAGCTCGTCGCGTTGCCCGAGGAGCTCGAAGCGAGCGAGGACCTCATCGGGCCCGCCCAAGTCGACGCGGACGGAGCCGTGATCGCGGCCGGCACCGGCGGCCGAGACCTGCAGACCACGTTCCACCGGGTGGACACCTCGGGGGAGATCACCGACTCGGCAGCGGTCGAGGACGTGTACCTCGACGCCAAGGTCGGTGGCGACAGGATCGCCGTGCTCGACGAGGCCGTGGTCATCGCGGAGGGCGGCGATCCGGAGCACGACGGTCATGCGGGGCTGGTGGTCGCGCCCTTCGGCGAGACCACCAGCCTGTACGACGAGATCGTGCTCCCGGGGGAGACCGAGCACCTGTCCGGCCTCGTGAAGGTCCCGGGTGCGCTCGTGGTCTCGATGGAGGACGGGGAGTCCCAGATCCTGCGGGCGTTCGTCCCTTGACCCGGGTGGCGACGGAACGCCTTCGTGGGACGGGGCCGGAACGCACGCCCGGCCTGCGGGGACCCGGTTCTGACTGGTTCGAGCGCCCCCGCGAGTGCGATAGAGTCGTGTCCTGTCGGTCGCCGCACACGGCGCAGCAACCGCCGGGACGTGGCGCAGTTTGGTAGCGCACTTGACTGGGGGTCAAGGGGTCGTGGGTTCAAATCCCGCCGTCCCGACACAGAAGCAGCAGGTCATCGAAGGGCCCACCATCCGGTGGGCCCTTTTTGCCGTCCAGGTGGAGTGGAAGCGGGGCTGGACCGGGGCAGTGGGCGCTCCGTCCAGGTCGTCCTCGAACAGGCCCGGATCGACACCGGCCAGATCGAGGGCGCCCACCAGCGACGATCAAGAGCGAGCTGTCCCGCCCGCGCCGCGAGAACGCCCAACTCCGAGCGGGACGCGAGACCCTGCTCAAGGCCACAGCTTTCTGGTGATCCACCGGCTGATCGACTAGGAACAGGCGCACCACCCCGTCTCCCGCTCGACCTCGCTGCTCGGTGTGTCCGGCAGGGTTACTACGAACACGTCGCCCAGGGTGTGCTTCGTGCGCGATGGGGCGACCGCGGCCCGGAGCGCAATTCATCCGAACCGTCCGAGGAAAACGGGCTCAACCTTTTTCCTTCTGAATGCGGTCGATGAGCATTTTCTTTCCTTGCTCACCAGCCTTCTGGTTATTCTCCTGGATCGGCGGAACCAGCGCACGAGCTCGTCGTCCCCCTGCCTCTCCGCGTCTTTGATGTAGCTGTCCAAGCGCCACACGTTCTCCAATGACTGGTGGACCGCCCAGATCAAGTTGTAGTTCTTGTCCTTGAGCGGGCTCTCTGCGTCTGCCATGACAACCTCCTGGGTCAGCGCTTTCTCACTCTCAAGAGCCCCTGCCCGAAACCGGCGGACGGTACACAGAGCACAGGTGCAATATCTTCCTGGCTCTGGCCCGAGGTCATGAGCCGGCATTCAGCGCCCCCCCCGGCGTGGATCTGAAGGCGGACGTGCGGCTGCAGCGTGGCCGCCTCGCTGTGCGTGGCTCGCTCCAGAAGCTCTTATGGGCCGACCTCGAGGATTGTCAAATGCGCTGAGCGCATGTCCGGAGCTCGGGCAGATAATAAAAAAGGTCAAGGACGTTTGTGTCCGGATGCCCCCACACTGCTGTTCGCAGCTGTAACGTGCACCTCTCCTCATGTTCTTCCTCCATCTTTTGCAAAGGATGATTGAAGATTTTCAGTTTCGTTCACGTCGTTTTCGTGTCGGGCTCCTGGGTAGTGGGAGACGCACGGCTCACCGTCTGAACGAGCACATTGACCCGGAGAGCGGAACGGGATAACGAGGGCGTGAGCCAGTGCCCGGCCGAAGCTGAGCCCGGGAGGCCCATCGGTTCTGGGGCCACAACAGGCAGCCAAGGCAGGGTTTCCAGTGAGGGGGGAGAAATGAAGGCTGTTACATGGCAGGGCACGGGCGACGTTCGGGTGGACAATGTAGACGACCCGAAGCTGCTGCAACCGAACGATGCCATCATTCGAGTGACCTCGACCGCCATTTGCGGATCGGACCTGCACCTGTACAACGTCCTGGGTATGTTCCTGACTCCGGGAGACATCATCGGCCACGAGCCGATGGGGGTCGTGGAGGAAGTCGGGTCGCACGTCACCCACATCGTCCCCGGGGACCGTGTGGTGATCCCTTTCAACATCTCCTGCGGCTACTGCTGGATGTGCGAGCGCGGGTTCATGACCCAGTGTGAGACGACCCAGGTCCGAGACCAGGGCAAGGGCGCCCAACTCTTCGGGTACACACAGCTCTACGGTGCGGTTCCTGGCGGACAGGCAGAGTATCTGCGCGTCCCGCAGGCCCAGTTCGGGCCGATCAAGATCCCGAGGACGGGCCCCGACGAACGGTTCCTGTTTCTGTCCGACGTGCTGCCCACGGCCTGGCAGGCGGTGCGCTATGCAAATATCCGACCCGGTGACACCTGCGCCGTGCTCGGGCTGGGGCCGATCGGGCAGATGTGTGCGCGCGTGGCCCGCTACCTCGGCGCGGACAAGGTCATCGGGGTCGACAACGTGCCCGAGCGCCTCACGATGGCGCAGCGCCACGGTGTCGAGACCGTCGATCAGAACGACGGGGACGACGTGCCTTCGGTGATCCGGGACCTGACCGACGGGCGAGGGGCGGACGGCGTCATCGACGCCGTGGGCATGGAGGCCCACGGTGCACCGAAGCAGGAGCTGGCGCAAAAGGTCGCGGGAGCTTTGCCCGACTCCTGGGCCCAGGGAGCTATGGAGAAGTTCGGCGTCGACCGCCTCTCCGCGATGTACACGGCATTCGAGTCGGTGCGTCGGGCCGGCACGGTCTCGCTCTCCGGGGTCTACGGTGGCCAGGCCGACCCGATACCCATGATGGACCTGTTCGACAAAGGCATCACGGTTCGGATGGGGCAGGCCAACGTCCGGCGCTGGGTGGAGGAGATCCTGCCTACGGTAGCCGGTGAGGACGACCCGCTCGGGACAGAGGATCTGGTCACCCACACCCTGGACCTGGAGCGGGCGCCCGAGGGGTACCAGATGTTCAACGACAAGGCCGACGGCTGCGTCAAGGTGGTGTTGCGTCCATGAGCCGGGGTGTACGGCTCGATGGTGCCACAGTGGTCGTCACCGGTGCGTCCAGCGGTATCGGGCGGGCAGCCGCGTCACGGTTCGCCAAGAAGGGAGCGAACCTCGTACTGGCCGCCCGTGGTGAGGCGTCCTTGGCCGAGGCCGTGCGAGAGTGCCGTGCCGCCGGTGCACAGGCTCTGGCGGTTCCCACTGACGTCACAGAGGGAGACGCGGTCACGCGGCTGGCGGAGATCGCGGCGGATGAGTTCGGTCGGATCGACGTGTGGGTCAACAACGCCGCGGTGATGGCCTTCGGCACGGTGGACGAAGTCCCCTTGGAGGTCCAGGACCATGTTCTGAACGTCAACCTGCTCGGTCAGATCCACGGTGTCCGGGCGTCCCTCCCTGTCATGAAGAAGCAGGGAGCTGGGGTGCTCATCAACGTCGCCTCGCTCTACGCCAAGATGACCTCTCCCTATGTCACCTCCTATGTCACCAGTAAGTTCGGGGTCGTCGGTTTCTCGGAGGTACTGCGCCAGGAGCTCAAGCCCTTCCGCGGCATCGACGTCTGCACAGTGCTGCCAGGCTCCGTCGACACCCCGATCTTCCGACACGCTGCAAACTACACCGGCCACCGGGTCAGGCCCGTACCGCCGATCTCCTCACCCGAGCGGGTGGTGCGCGCTCTGGTGCGTTCGGCGGAACGACCCCGGGCAGAGGTCACGGTCGGCATGACGCAGCGCGTGGCCTCGTGGGGGCACTCGCTGTTCCCCTCCCTCTACGATCAGCTCGCTCCTCCGGTCATGCGCGTAGCGGCCTTCAGCCGCGAGTCAGAGGACGCATCCGATGGCAACGTGTTCGGACCGATCACGGAGTTGGCCTCGGTGACCGGCGGCTGGCGCAGTCCGGCCACACGGGCCCTGGCCGCCACGGCCGCGGCGCTGGCGATACTGCTCGTTGCGACATTCCGACGACGTGGACGGGCCGGGTCGGGGCGGTGGTCGCGATGACGGAGCGGGAGTCGCTCTTCCGCGAAGGTGGGACGTCGGCCGAGCGCTGGGAGCAGCTGCGCCAGCACCACCGAAGGATCGTCTGGATCCCCTGCACCCTGATGTTCCTGGGTTTCTGGCAGCTCCTGGCTCCGTTGACCCTGGCCTATCGCAAGGAGGAGTTGTGGGCGGTCCCCAGTGGAGGCCGCGGCCCTTGGTTCTTCGAAGACGCCACGATGGATGTGCTGCGTGCAGACCTGACGACGTGGTCGGCGGTCGGTAGCGGCGCGCTGCTGGTGGTGCTGGGCTGGTTGGCATTGCGGCCCAACCGGCCTGTGGTGTGGTGGGGCGCGTGCTTCGTGGGGCTTTGGCTGCTGTCGGCTCCCATCATGTTGTGGACCCCCAGCGCGGCAGCGTACGTGAACGACACACTTGTAGGGACGCTGGTGGTGGCGCTCACCATTGTGCTTCCCGGTATTCCGAACGAACCGGCGTTCGAGTCCAAGGGGAAGGCCACACCACCCGGGTGGAGCTACAACCCTTCGAGCTGGCCACAGCGGCTCATCCTGATCGCTGTCGCGTGCGTCGGGCTGTTCGCATCGCGCTATCTCGCCGCCTACCAGCTCGGCTACGTGGACGAGGTCTGGGACCCCTTCTTCGGTTTTTCCGAGGGAACGCAACGGGTGCTCGACTCCGAGTTGTCCCATGCCTTTCCTGTCTCCGACGCGGGGCTGGGTGCGATCGCCTACAACCTGGAGATCCTTGCGGTCTTGGGAGGCAACGCAGCGCGCTGGCGTACCTCGCCCTGGACTGTGGCCATCTTCGGCGTCCTGGTCCTGCCTCTGGGCCTGGCCCACGTTGCTCTCATCATGTCCATGCCGGTCATCGTGCAGGCCTGGTGCACGCTCTGCTTGGTCGCGGGGGCGGTCGCCCTGCCGATGGTGGTGTTCGCCGTCGACGAGGTGGTGGCCATGGGCCAGCACCTGCGCCGGGCCAGGGAACAGGGTGACCGCGGCGGCTCGACTTGGAAGGTGTTCTGGCTCGGGAGTACCTCGGAAGGGAGCACGGCTGACGGACGCACTCCTCAGATGCTGGACCTGGGTGAACGGCCCATCCGGGTCGTGGGCGCCTCCCTCTGGGGGGCCAGCGCACGCCTACCGCTACTGGGCGCTGTGGCTCTCAGCATCCTGCTCTATGCCACACCCGGCATCTACGGTCTGGAGCCGGGTGAACCCCAGGCCACGGTGGCGCACATCGGAGGGGCCGTGCTCATTGTCGTCACGGCCGTGGCAGTGGCCGAGGTCATCCGACCGGCACGCCTGTTGGCTGTGGTGGCCGGGCCGGCGGTGGCAGTGTCCGTATGGTTCACAGGAGCGGGGCCGGCGGTCTCGGTTCTTGTCCTTGGCGTCGGCCTCGTAGCTGCCGCGCTCTCACTGCCGCGCGGCCCCTTCAGGGAGTCCTACGGTGACTGGTCCTCGGTGGCGGCGTGGCCACGCTCGCTGGGCGCCCCGAACCAGATCATGAGAGAGCCCTGAGACGCGGCCGGACGGGGCCCTTGTACAAAGCAGACAACCTTGTGCCGTGTCCTGCCGGAGGTGATCTCGGTGCTGGTCCGGATGATGCGGATGACCTGGCGGGCGTGGGTAACTCAAGACCGCCGGCGGCCAGGACCTTGGCGGTGCGGTCTCGCCGTTCTGCCTGCGCGTGCAGCCGCGGCTGGTTGCCCTTGACCTGGAGCAGGTAGTGGGTTCCGGCCTGTTCGGCGAGGTAGCGGGCGGTGGGGCGCTGGGTGTGCCCACCACTGTCGCTGCGCATGGACGACCGACCGAGCACACACCACCCGCTGGCGGCATCCGATGGTACTTCGCAGAGCGCCTCACCGGGTGAGTCGCTCAGAACGCGCGGACTGCTCCGGGATGGCGTTCCCGGCGTGACAGGCTCCGTACGGTCGCCGGTCCGCCTTCGCGCGCTGCGGCGATCTCTCCGAGCAATCCGGCAGTGATCCGGTACGCCTCATCGGAGATCTCCGCGGAGGCGTCGAGACCGACGCCGACAGCGAGATCGTCGAGGTGAACCACCAGTTCGAGCAGGCGGGTGCGCAGATACTCACCCATGGTCAGGACAAGGCCTCCGAGGACCTCGACCCGACGATCGAGTTGTTCCTCGTCGAGTCGTTGTTCGAGGATGCGGCGGGCCGAGGAGAACTGGTCGGCCAGCGCTCGAGCACCCTGGCCCGAGGCTTCTGCGCCGCGCTGACGCACGGCGCGGTGGAAGTCGCTGTCGACAGGGTCGTGTGTGGCGAGCACGGTCAGGAAGTAGTCGGCCGCCTCCGACGGGGCACGGCCCGAAGAAGACTCCGGGGCATCGAGACAGGTCAGAACCGTCTGCACGGCCCGCGCGAGATGCCCGGACAACGCACCGACCGTGTACCCGTCGAGTGAACTCGGGGCATTCCACCGGCTCGCGACGGTCGGGTGTCTCAACAGCCTCTCGGCTGCTTCGGCGGTACGGAGGAATACCTGGTCGATCACGCCGGTCATGGTAGGCCCGGTGCGTGGCGAAGGACCGTGACCGACACGATCGCCGGGTCGTGGGTTCCGAGCCCGCCGTCCCGACAGAAGCAGCAGGTCATAGAAGGGTCCTCCGCGTGACCGGCGGAGGCGAAGAAGCAGAGCGCGGGTGCGAAGGACTCACGGTTCGTCGCACCCCTGCCCGACCGTCCGGCGGCGGGCAGTGGGGACGCGTTCTACCCCTGGCTCCGTTCGAAGCGGTCCACCGACCAGCGCTCGACCGAACGCCCCTGGCTGTCCTGGAAGCCGGGAACGGTCTCCTCGGGATCGACCAGGATGATCCGGTGCCCGGCGTCGATGAGCTTGGCCGCCATCGCCGCCGACGTCCGGCGGGCCACCGGCAGCACCTCGTCCACGCGGCTCATGTCGAAGACCACCAGGTCGGTCGGCGGCGGGTTCCCGATGAGCTCGTGCGTCAGCGCCTCGATACTGCTGAGCACCATGTCGCCCTGGAGCACGTAGACCGTCGCCGGCTCTCCCCCGACCGCCACCGCGCGGGTCTCCCGCAGTGACGAGCGCGCGGGCCGGCCCGCCTCCATCAGGTGCAGTCCCAGGTCCTCGGAGAGTTTCTCCATCATCACCACGCCCCGCGCGCTGTTGCCGTGAGCGTCCAGCCGGGGTGAGAAGACCGCCACACCGACCTGGCCGGGCAGCACACCGATGATGCCCCCCGCGACGCCGCTCTTGGCGGGGATACCGACACTGGTCAGCCAGTCCCCGGCCGCGTCGTACATGCCGCACGAGGCCATCACGCTGAGCACGTGCCTGGTGGTGCGCCTGCTGAACAGACGGAGGCCGGTTTTGGGCTGGACACCGCCGTTGGCGAGTGTGGCCGCCATGAGGGCCAGGTCGTGTACGGTCACCGACGCCGAGCACTGGCGGATGTAGCCCTCGACGGCGGCGGCCGGGTCGTGGTCCAGCCGGCCCGAGGCGTGCAGCAAGTAGGCGAGCCCGAGATTGCGGTCCCCGGTCGCGAGCTCCGACGAGGCCAGCGCCTCATCGATCTCCACCCGTCGCTGTGCGAGGTCGGAGAAGAGGCCCAGGACGCGGTCGACGGGCTCGGCCCGGTCGCGCTCGACGAGCGCGTGCGTGGCGATCGCCCCGGCGTTGATCATCGGGTTGCGGGGCTTGCCGGTCTCAGGATCCAACGACAGCTCGTTGAAGGCCTCACCGCTGGGCTCGACGCCGACGCGGTCGAGGACGTACCCGAGCCCGTGGTCCTCGATCGCCAGCGCGTAGGCGAAGGGCTTGGACATCGACTGGATGCTGAACCGGTCGTCGGTGTTCCCGCTCGCGTACACCGTTCCGTTGACCGTGCACAGCGCGACCGCCACACGCTCGGGGTCCGCGGTGGCGAGCTCCGGTATGTAGTCGGCCGGGGAGCCGGAGTCGACGTGATCCGTCCCGGTGATGATGCCGTCGAGGTAGTCGAGGATCGGTGAGCGCATCAGGGTTCTCCTGTCCCGGGATCGGTGCCGCCGCGTGCCGTGGTCCTCCAGGGGCCCTCCGCAGGGCGGGGCAGGCGTGGCCACGAAGTGGGCCCAGAGTAGTGGCGCTGCATGTCGGCGTACTGACTGACATGCGCATTCGTGGCTCACAATGGGGATGAGTCCGGCGTCAGGGCTCGGTCGAACCGGTCGTGGAGGCACGCGTCCTGGGACGGATGGTGGATGGTGGAAGCGCAGGAGGGGCAGGCGAGCAGGCCCCGCACCGCGGGTGCCTCGGCGTTGCAGCCCGCACGCGCCCCCGCGTCGCCGTGGCGTGCCGTCGCTGCGCGGGTCTGGCTGGAGCTGAAGAAGGGCCACGCCGGTCTCCTCGCCGCGGGGATGGCGTTCAGGGCGCTGCTCGCACTGTTCCCGGCCATGCTCGCCGCGGTCAGCATCTTCGGCATCCTCGCCGATCCGGATGACCTCACCGACCAGATCCGGGACTGGCTCGCAGCCCTTCCCGACGAGGTGAGAGCGCTGATCGAGGGTCAGCTCGTCACCATCGCCGAGACCGAGACCGGGACGCTCGGATTCACGTTCGCCACCTCGGTACTGATCGCCCTCTGGAACGCGTCAGGAGGCATGTACGGCTTCATGGAGGGCTGCAACGCCGCCTACGACGTGGCGGACGGCCGCCCCTACCCCGTCAGACGCGCCATCGCCCTGCTCCTGGCCCTGGGCGTGGGTGCCTTCGTCTGTGCCGGGGTCGGTGTGATGGCCGGGGTCCCGGCACTGCTCGGCCACCTCGGTCTGGGCGAGGGCGCCACGCTCGCGATCCGGATCGGCCAATGGCCTCTGCTCGCGTTGCTGACCGTGGTGGGGCTGGGTGCGGTCTACCGGATCGCGCCCCACCGTCCGAGACGGTCCCGCCGCTGGGTCACACCGGGTGCGTTGATCGCCATGCTGCTGTGGTTGTTCGGTTCCTTGCTCTTCACCTACTCCGTGCAGCGGTTCGGTGACTTCGGCGCGACCTACGGAGCGATCGCCGGGGTCATCGTGCTGATGCTGTGGCTGTGGTTGTCGTCGCTCATCGTGCTGCTCGGGGCCACGATCAACGCCGAGTTCGAACGCGCGCACGAGGCGTCCCCGGTCGCCGCTGCTCCGGGGCCGGACGGGTGATGTGGTCCAATGCGTGGAATCGCTCCTGCCTGCCCTGCCCGCCCTGTGAAGACGGCCGCCACCGCATCCTGGTGGTCAGCGCCGTGGCCGGGCGGGCAGTGCAGCGCCATCGACATCACCTCCTGACGACGTGGGGTTCGTAGAAGCGCCCGACAGAGCCCGGGGCGGTTCGTCCGGGAACAGGCGCTTCACGGGGCCGCGCCCCCGGCGTTGCAATGCGTCGCGTGCGTACCCGGGGGCGGGGGTTAGGCCCGGGAGACCCTGCCCGTGCGCTCCGTCAGGGCCCGCCCGTGCGCGGCCGCGCTCCCCGCGCTCCGTACCATGGGTGCGACCTCGAACACGCGGGACCGCCCGCGACGGAAGGAGCCCCGGTGTCCGACGCAGCGCCCGACGCCCCCGAACGCGCCCTGGTCGTCATGGCCCACCCCGACGACGCGGACTTCTCCTGCGCCGGGACCGTCGCCCTGTGGACCCGCGCCGGGGCCGAGGTCGTTTACCTCATGGTCACCGACGGTGAGGCCGGCGGTGACGAGCTCACCATGGACAGCGTCGAGATCGGTGCGATGCGCCGCGAGGAACAGCGCCGCGCCGCAGCCGAGGTCGGGGTCGACGACGTGCGCTTTCTCGGGTACCCCGACGGACGCCTCGTGCCCACCCTCGACCTGCGCCGCGACATCGCACGCGTCATCCGTCAGGTGCGGCCGGAGCGTGTGGTCATCCCCAGCCCCGAACGCGACTGGGACAGCATCCCCGCCAGCCACCCCGACCACATGGCCGCCGGTGAGGCTGCGATCAACGCCGTCTTCCCCGACGCGCGCAACCCTCACGCGCACCGCGAACTCCTCCTCGAGGAGGGGTTGAAGCCGTGGCCCGTCCCCGAGGTGTGGGTCGTCGGAGGGCCCGGCCACCACACCGACATCACCGACGTCTTCGACCGCAAGCTCGCGGCGCTGGCCGCGCACGAGAGCCAGATCGGCGACATCGGCGAGATCGAACCGATGCTGCGCAAGTGGATGGGCATCACCGCCGTCGAGGCCGGTATGCCCGAGGGGAGCCTCGCAGAGTCCTTCCGGGTTGCCCGCATCGGCTGAACCCGCACCGGTCGAGGGAGTGGGTGACCTGCGTCGACGCGGGCCCGGAGGGTAGGCGCGGGCCGCGTGCGGGTAGCGCTCCGTACAGGGGCGCATGTCACTGCGGCCCCGTACGGCGACCGACGAGGGCTGAGGTGAGGACGGTGTTCCGGGACCGACTCGAGGCGGGTGAACGCCTGGCCGACGAACTGGCCGCGCAGGAGTGGAATCGGCCGGTCGTGCTCGCCATGCCGCGCGGGGGAGTGCCTGTCGCTGTCCCGGTCGCCCGCCGCCTGGGCGCAGTCCTGGACGTGGTCGTGGCCCGCAAGATCCCCGTCCCCGGCAGTCCCGAGGTCGCCGTCGGCGCCACTACCGCCCAGGGGCCGCCCCTCTTCAACCGGCGGTCCCTGGAACGGCTCGGGCTCACCGAGGACGATCTGACCGACGCGGTCGGTGTCGAACAGGGCGAGGCCCAGCGCCGGGTCGAGATCTACCGCGGAGGGGCCGCGGAACCCGAGGTGCGCGATCGCGATGTGATCGTCGTCGACGACGGCCTCGCCACCGGGATGAGCGCCCGTGCTGCCCTGGGGCACCTCCGGGAGAGCGGCGCCGCCTCGCTCGTACTGGCCGTACCCGTGCGTTCCCCCGACGCCGCCCCCACCGACCTGTGCGACCGGGTCGTGGCGGTGCAGGTGCCCGACGGGTTCCGGTCGGTGGGGGAGTGGTACGAGGACTTCACACAGGTCGCCGACGACGAGGTCAGGCGCCTGCTCGCCAGGGCTTGAGGCCCCAGGGCGTGGGGTTTTCTGGGTGGCCGAGGTGAATCTACAGCGTCAAGGCAGCGCTGGTCCTCGAGCGCCATCGACCGGGGAAGCGCCTCCGGTCCGGTGAAAACCCACGAAAACGATTCATGCGCCGGATGACCCGGTGCTCCGCCCTCCGTTCGGCCTACTCTTGACGCTCTGTGTGTGTCGTGGGTAACTTGCTTCCGGCGTTTTTGTAAAACGATTCAACACCTCCGCGCCACCCCCGAACGGAGCCCCACCGTGGCCACAGAGCACCACGACCCCCGCGACCTCCGCGACCGTGCCCGAACGGTCCTGCGCCGGCAGAGCATCGAACTGCCCTCCTGGGCCTTCGGGAACTCCGGAACCCGCTTCAAGGTCTTCGGCCGCCCCGGCGTTCCGCGCGACCCCTGGGAGAAGATCGCCGACGCCGCCCAGGTCCACCGCCACACCGGCGCCGCACCCACCGTCGCGCTCCACATCCCCTGGGACCGCGTCGACGACTACGCAGCTCTCGCCGACCACGCCCGCGACCTCGGTGTGCAGATCGGCACCATCAACGCCAACGTCTTCCAGGACGACGACTACATGCTCGGCAGCGTCGCCAACCCTGACCCCGCCGTGCGCCGCAAGGCCCTCGACCACCTCCACGCGTGCGTCGACGTCATGGACGCCACCAGCTCCCGCGACCTCAAACTCTGGTTCGCCGACGGCACCAACTACCCGGGACAGGACGACCTGCGCACCCGCCAGGACCGCCTGTCCGAGGCTCTGCACCGCGTGTACGACCGGCTCGGCACCCATCAGCGCCTGCAGCTGGAGTACAAGCTCTTCGAACCCGCCTTCTACTCCACCGACGTCCCCGACTGGGGGACCGCACACGCCCACTGCCTCGAGCTCGGCGAACGCGCCGTGGTCTGCGTCGACACCGGCCACCACGCCCCGCACACCAACATCGAGTTCATCGTCGCCTTCCTCCTGCGTTCGGGGAAGCTCGGCTCCTTCGACTTCAACTCGCGGTTCTACGCCGACGACGACCTCATGGTGGGCGCCGCCGACCCCTTCCAGCTCTTCCGGATCATGCACGAGGTCGTGCGCGGCGGGGCCCTGGACGAGGACTCCGAGGTCGCGTTCATGCTCGACCAGTGCCACAACATCGAACCCAAGATCGCCGGCCAGATCCGTTCGGTCATGAACGTGCAGGAGGCCACCGCCAAAGCCCTGCTCGTCGACTCCGCCGCGCTCGCCGCCGCCCAGCAGGAAGGCGACGTGCTCGGCGCCCACGGCGTGCTCATGGACGCCTTCAACACCGACGTGCGCCCCCTCCTCGCCGAACTCCGTGAGGAACAGGGCCTGGACCCCGACCCCATGGCCGCCCACCTGCGCTCCGGCTACAGCGAGCGCGCCGCCGTCGAACGCAAGGGCGGAACCCAGGCCGGGTGGGGCGCGTGAGCACCGGCCCCTCCCACACCGACGCGCCGAACCACCACGAACAGGGGAGCCCCGTGACCGAACGCGTCGTCGCCGAACTCGTCGAGCGCAGCAACACCCTCGGTTCCGACCCGCGCAACACCAACTTCGCCGGCGGAAACACCTCCGCCGCCGGCACCCGCACCGACCCCGTCACCGGCGGCCCCGTCGAACTCCTGTGGGTCAAGGGCTCCGGCGGCGACCTGGGCACCCTCACCGAGGACGGCCTGGCCGTTCTGCGACTGGACCGCCTCCGCGCCCTCGTCGACGTCTACCCGGGCGAGGACCGGGAGGACGAGATGGTCGCCGCCTTCGACCACTGCCTCTTCGGCAAGGGCGGAGCCGCACCCTCCATCGACACAGCCATGCACGGCCTGGTGCGCTCCGCCCACGTCGACCACCTGCACCCAGACTCCGGCATCGCCCTGGCCACCGCCGCCGACGGCGAACGCTTCACCCGCGAGTGCTTCGGCGACCGTGTGGTCTGGGTGCCCTGGCGGCGCCCCGGGTTCCAGCTCGGTCTCGACATCGCGCGCATCGCCGAGGAGAACCCCGGCGCCATCGGCGCGGTCCTGGGCGGCCACGGCATCACCACCTGGGGCGAGACCAGCCAGGAGTGCCAGGACAACTCCCTCGAGGTCATCCGCACCGCCGAACGCTTCATCGCCGAGAACGGGCGCCCCGACCCCTTCGGCCCCGTGCTCGACGGGTTCGAGCCGCTGCCGGAGGAGGAGCGCCGTGCCCGCGCGGCCGCCCTCGCCCCGACCGTGCGCGGCCTGGCCTCCACCGACCGCGCCCAGGTCGGGCACTTCACCGACTCCGAGGAGGTCCTCGAGTTCCTCGCCCGCGCCGAACACCCGCGGCTGGCGGCCCTGGGCACCTCCTGCCCCGACCACTTCCTGCGCACGAAGGTCCGCCCCCTCGTGCTCGACCTGCCCGCGACCGCGCCCTTGGACCAGGTCGTCGAGCGCCTGCGCGAGCTCCACATGCGCTACCGCGAGGACTACAGGCGCTACTACGAGCAGCACGCCGACGCCGACAGCCCGCCCATGCGCGGTGCCGACCCGGCCGTCGTCCTCGTGCCCGGGGTCGGCATGTTCACCTTCGGAAAGGACGCCGAGACCGCGCGCGTGGCAGGCGAGTTCTACGTCAACGCCGTCAACGTGATGCGCGGGGCCGAAGCACTCTCGACCTACCGGCCCATCGACGAGTCCGAGAAGTTCCGCATCGAGTACTGGTCGCTGGAGGAGGCCAAGCTCCGCCGGCAGCCCGCACCCGAGCCCCTCGCCACCCGCGTCGCGTTCGTGACCGGCGGGGGGGGGGGNNNNGGGGTGAGCGGTATCGGCAGGGCCGTCGCCGAACGCCTGGCCGCCGAGGGGGCGTGCGTGGTCGTGGCCGACCTGGACGCCGAACAGGCGGAGAAGGCGGCCGCGGAGATCGGTTCCGCCGACACCGCCGTGGGCGTCGGATGCGATGTCAGCGATGCCGGGGCCGTCACCCGGGCCCTGGAAGAGGCCGCGCTCGCGTTCGGCGGCGTCGACCTGGTGGTCAACAACGCCGGGCTGTCGATCTCCAAGCCCCTGCTGGAGACCACCGAGCGCGACTGGGACCTGCAGCACGACGTCATGGCCAAGGGCTCGTTCCTGGTCTCGCGTGAGGCGGCCCGCCTGATGACCACGCAGGGCATGGGCGGCGACATCGTCTACATCGCCTCCAAGAACGC
This sequence comes from Nocardiopsis salina YIM 90010, assembly GCF_000341025.1. GTDB lineage: Bacteria > Actinomycetota > Actinomycetes > Streptosporangiales > Streptosporangiaceae > Nocardiopsis > Nocardiopsis salina. The sequence goes on from NZ_ANBF01000191.1 coordinate 33,897, forward strand.
CGTCTTCGCCGGGCCCAAGAACATCGCCTACTCCTCGGTCAAGGCCGACCAGGCCCACCAGGTGCGCCTGCTCGCAGCAGAGCTGGGCGAGCACGGGATCCGCGTCAACGGCGTCAACCCCGACGGGGTCGTGCGCGGGTCGGGCATCTTCGCCGGGGAATGGGGTGCCCAGCGCGCCGCGGTGTACGGGGTGGACGAGAAGGACCTCGGCGCGTTCTACGCCAAGCGCACGATCCTGGGCCGCGAGGTGCTGCCCGAGCACGTGGCCAACGCGGTCCACGTGCTCACTGCCGGGGAGCTGTCGCACACCACCGGCCTGCACGTGCCCGTCGACGGCGGTGTGGCGGCCGCCTTCCTGCGGTGAGCGCCCCGCACGTGGCCGTCGACCTGGGCGCCTCCAGCGGGCGCGTGGTCGCCGGTCGGCTGGAGGACGGACTGCTGCACACCGAGGAGGCCGCCCGGTTCCCCAACGGCCCGGTCCCCGTGCCCACCGCACACGGCGAACGCCTGCACTGGGACGTGCTGTCGCTGTACTCGGGGATCCTCGCGGGTCTGCGCGCGGCCGCTCCGGACGGGGGCGCTGCCTCGGTGGGCGTGGACTCCTGGGCGGTCGACTACGGGCTGCTCGACGCGGACGGGGAACTGGTGGGCAACCCGGTCCACTACCGGGATGCTCGTACCGACGGTGCGGCCGACCGGGTCTTCGCTGACCTGCCGGCCGAGGAGCTGTACGCGGTCAACGGTCTGCAGGTGCAGCCCTTCAACACCCTGTTCCAGCTCGTGGCGGCCTCCGGGAGCGCCCACCTGGGTTCGGCGCGCGACCTGTTGCTGCTGCCGGACCTGATCGGGCACTGGCTCACGGGCGGGCGTGTCGCCGAGCTGACCAACGCCTCCACGACGGGGATGGTCGACGCCGGAACCCGGGACTGGTCGCAGCGCTGTCTGGACCTGCTCCGCGACCGGTACGGGGTGCCGGCCGCCGATCTGTTGCCCCGGATCGTCGCGCCGGGGAAGGTGGTCGGCCACCTCGGTGCCGCCACGGGGCAGGCCGCCGGGTCCCCGCTCGTGGCGGTGGGCTCGCACGACACCGCTTCGGCCGTGGCGGCGGTGCCGGCCCGGCGGCACACGTTCGCCTACATCTCCTCGGGCACGTGGTCGCTGGTGGGCGTCGAACTGGACGCGCCGGTGCGCACGGAGGAGGGGCGCGCGGAGAACTTCACGAACGAGCTCGGCGTGGACGGCACCGTCCGGTACCTGCGCAACGTCACCGGGCTGTGGCTGTTGCAGGAGTCGTCGAGGGTCTGGCGCGAGCGCGGCGCGGAGATCGGTATGGACGACCTGTTGGAGCGCGCCGCGCGTGTGCCGGCGCTGTCGTGCGTCGTCGACGTCGATGACCCCCGGTTCCGGCCGCCGGGGGACATGCCGGCCCGCATCGCAGAGTACGCGTCCGAGACCGGGCAGCGGCCCCCGGAGTCCGACGCCGAGGTGGCCCGGTGTGTGTTCGACTCCCTCGCGCTGGCCTACCGCAGGGCGGTGCGCAAGGCCGCCGAGCTGAGCGGCACCTCTGTCGATGTGGTGCACGTGGTCGGCGGGGGATCCCGCAACACCCTGCTGTGCCGGCTCACCGCCGAGGCGACGGGCCTGCCGGTGGTGGCCGGGCCGGCGGAGGCGACCGCGGTCGGCAATCTGCTGGTGCAGGCCCGTGCGGTCGGTGCCCTGCAGGGTGACCTGTGGGACCTGCGCAGGGTCGTCGGGCACTCCTTCGGCGTGCACACCTACGATCCCGAGGGCGCGACCGCCCCCTGGCAGGCCGCCGAGCGCCGGTTGGCCTGAGCGCGCGGCCCCTCGGGCCGGTTCCGAGGGGCCCGCTCAGCCCCCTGCGCGTCCGGATGCCTGGAGCCGTTGCCACTTGGCCATCGATTCCTTGATCTCCTCGCGCATGAAGGCGAAGAACCGGCGGGTCTCGTCCAGGCGCCGCCCGGCCGGGGAGTCGGCCCCCAGTATCGCGACGCCCTCGTGGGCGCCTGCCTGCACCTGGAACAGCACCGGATCCGACTGGCTGGTGTAGCGGGNTAGCGGCTCCAGGTGTGCTCGTGGACCCGGCAGAAGACGTGCCGGGTCCCGGGTTCGCGGCCGCGTTCGACCAGGTGGATCTGCACCAGGTACTTGACCGCCCCGGAGATCGCCGGTGCTCCGACGCCCAGTTGGCGGGCGAGCTCGGCGGCCGAGAGCTTCCCGGAGTCGGTGACCAGCAGCGCCGAGTACACGCGCGCGGCCGTCCGGGGCATCCCGGATTCGACCATGATCTGCGCGAACCGTTCCCGGAAATCCGTGACGGCGTCTTCGTCGGCTCGCGTCATCGCAGCCCCCCGCAGTATTCAAGAACTTCACAAATTTCGTGAAGTTAGTGTAGCATCGTTCCATGGAAGAGACCGAACTCCGCGGAGTGCAGCAGACCCTCGGTCCCGTACTCCGGGCCAAAGCACTGGACAACCGGCTGCCGGATCCGATTCTCGGCGACCGATATGCCGAGCAGGTGATGCGCCGCCTCGACCCCGACTACGACAAGGGCAGGTTCGGCAGCAGTCAGGTCGGCCTGGCAGCCGTGGTGCGCGCCAAGGCCCACGACGACTGGGCCCGGGCCTTCCTCGCCGACCATCCCGATGCGGTGGTGCTGCACCTGGGCTGCGGCCTCGACACCCGGGTGCAGCGGATCGATCCGCCCACCACGGTCGACTGGTTCGACCTGGACTACCCCGACGTCGTCGAACTGCGGCGCCGGTTCCTTCCGCCGCGCGAGCACCACACCCTGATCGGTTCCAGCGTCACCGATCCGGCCTGGCTGGAATCGGTTCCCCGCGGCCGGCCGGTGCTGATGATCGCCGAGGGGCTGGTTCCCTACCTGGCCGAGGCCGACCTCCGAGCGTTGCTGGCCGGTATCGTCGACGCGTTCCCCGCCGGCCGACTGCAATTCGAGACGGTTCCGGTCTGGACGTGGCGCAGCTCCAAATGGGACCCGACGCTGCGCAAGTACGGAGCCCGATTCCACTCCGGCTTCGACGACCCGGCCGCGTTGGCCGACTGGCACCCGCGGCTGGAGTACGTCGACGAGGCGCCGATGTACGACGCACCGGAACTGATGGCCAAGGCGCCCGCGAACGTACGCCGCATGTACCGCCTCCTGAACCTGGTCCCGGGCATGAGACGGTCGATGCGCATCGTGCGTTTCCGGTTCTGAGGTCTGTTGTGCGGTGGGTGGGGAGGCGGTCGGTGGGCACCCGCCTTCCGGATCCGGTGTGGGCGTTGTTCTGTGGTGCTGCCTCGGGTCGGGGTGTTTCGGGTCGGGGTGTTGTGTGGTGTTGCCTCGGGGGTGGTGGTTCG
>NZ_ANBF01000192.1:0-12022 GCF_000341025.1 Nocardiopsis salina YIM 90010
TTTCGGTGAGCAACTCTTCGAGTTTACATGACCCGAGCAGTGCTCGAGACGGTGAACCTGAAGAAAAGGGATGAACCGGCACGCCCGCAGGATCTGCGTTCGTTTCGCTCGGTAGAACCTCGATGCCCTCGCCCGGCTTTGGGCCGTTTGAAGGCGACTCGGAGAACACTACCCCTCGGGGTCCACTTCGGCAACCTGATCTCTCCGTGGCATGGGTCACATGCAACGAGGGGATCAGATCAGTTCAGTACGACCGCGCCGCCAGTCCCCGGAGCGGCGTACAACCACTCCACCTCCAGGGCCACCGCCGTGACCGTCGCCGGCGGGTACCCGCCCATCCCCGGTTGCCCCAGGAAGTCGGAGGCCAGCTGCGCGACCGTGGGGTTGTGCGCGACGACGAGTACGGTCTCGGCCTCGGCCGGGACGTAGGTGATCAGTTCCAGGAGCGTGTCCGTGCCCGCGGAGTAGACGGCTTCGCTGATGTCGACCTCGGGCTGCGTGCCCGGATCCAGGGTGCCGAGCACCCCGTCGAGCGTCTGACGCGTGCGGAGCGCGGACGAGCAGAGCACATGGTCGGGGGCGTATCCCTGTGCCGCGAGCATGCGCCCCACTGTCTCCGCCTGAGCACGACCGCGGTCGGTCAGGGAGCGCTCGGCGTCGTCGACGCCGAACCCGGCCTCGGCCTCGGCGTGCCTCATCAACAACAGTGTGCGGCTCACGGGGACACCGCCGTCGCGACCGCGGCCATGACACCGATGAAGCCCACCATGATCGCGACGACCATGAACAGGCCCTTCATTCCCTGCACGGGGACCACCCTTCAGCTCGGAACGCTTCGGCGCGCGGGACCGAGCCTCCGACCACGCCGCTCCCTCAGGCTAGGAGGCCGCGCCGAGCGATCAGCACCGGCCCGCCACAGAGGAAACGGCCGCCCGGGACAACCCGAGCGGCCGTGCAGAATCCGTCGGCCGGACCGACCCCTGTGTCAGTTCTTGCTGTCCCCGGTCGTGGCCTCCTGGGGCTCACCGCCATTGCCGGGGCCCGGGGCGTCGTCGCCCGACCCTTCCTGCGGGGAGTCCTTCGGCGCTACGCCCTCACCCCCGCTCACGGGGTCCGTCTCGTTCCCCGCATCACGGTTCTTCGACCAGAGGATCGCGCCGACGAGGGCACCGACGGCCAGCAGCGTGACGGCCACCCGCAGAACGATGTTGTCCGCAAAGATGACGACGCTCGGCGCGATGATCAACGCCACGAGGTTCATGACCTTGAGCAGCGGGTTGATCGCCGGTCCGGCGGTGTCCTTGAAGGGGTCCCCGACGGTGTCGCCGATGACCGTGGCCTCGTGGGCCTCCGAACCCTTCCCCCCGTGGAAGCCGTCCTCCACGAGCTTCTTGGCGTTGTCCCAGGCACCGCCCGAGTTGGCGAGGAAGACCGCCATGAGCACACCTGCGGCGATGGCGCCGCCCAGGAACGCGCCCAGCGGGGCGTAACCGAGCGCGAAGCCGACCGCGATCGGCGCGAGCACGGCGAGCAGTCCCGGGGTGACCAGTTCCCTCAGCGAGTCCTTCGTGCAGATGTCCACCACACGTGCGTACTGCGGCTTCTCGGTGCCGTCCATGATTCCGGGGCGGGTGCGGAACTGGTCGCGCACCTCCAGCACGACCCGGCCGGCCGCGCGTCCGACCGCCATGATCGCGAGCCCGGAGAAGAAGAACACGACAGCGGCACCGATGATGACCCCGACGAGCACGTCCGGGTTGTCCAGGGACAGGGAGAAGGCCTCGTCAGCCCCGAGCTGTTCCTGCACGGAGGTGCGGAAGGCCCCGAACAGCGCGGTGGCCGCCAGGACCGCGGTCGCGATCGCGATGCCCTTGGTGATGGCCTTCGTGGTGTTGCCGACGGCGTCGAGACCGGTGAGGACCTCGGCGCCCTTCCCCTCGACGTCGCCGGACATCTCGGCGATGCCCTGGGCGTTGTCGGCGACCGGGCCGAAGGTGTCCATCGCGACGATGATGCCGACCGTGGTGAGCAGGCCGGTCCCGGCCAGCGCCACGGCGAAGAGGCTCACGGTGACGGAACCGCCGCCCAGGAGGAAGGCCGCGTACACGGCGCCGGCGATGAGCAGCGCCGAGTAGACCGCGGATTCCAGGCCCACGGAGATGCCGGAGAGGATCACGGTCGCCGCTCCGGTCTCCGAGCTCTCCCCGATGTCCTTGACCGGGCGGCGATCGGTCTCGGTGAAGTAACCGGTGAGCAGTTGGATGGCGGCGGCGAGCACGAGACCGATGAGGACCGCGCCGATCGCGACGAACCGCGGGTCGGGGCCGGCGCCGGCGAGGTCCTCGAGCACGCTGTCGCTCACGCCGGTGAGCTGGTCGAAGCTGGAGGGCAGGTACCAGAACGCGGTGGCCACGACCAGAGCGGCGGAGATGGCCGCGGAGGCGAAGAAGCCGCGGTTGATCGCCGACATGGCGGTGCGGTCCTTCACCTTGGGCGCGACGAGGAAGATACCGATGACGGCGGTGATGACCCCGATCATGGGCACGAGCAGCGGGAAGACGAGCCCTTCCACACCGAAGGCGACGCGGCCCAGGATGAGGGAGGCCACGAGCACGACCGCGTAGGACTCGAAGAGGTCGGCGGCCATGCCGGCGCAGTCGCCCACGTTGTCTCCGACATTGTCGGCGATGGTGGCGGCGTTGCGGGGGTCGTCCTCGGGGATGCCCTGTTCGACCTTGCCGACGAGGTCCGCACCGACGTCGGCGGCCTTGGTGAAGATGCCACCGCCCACACGCATGAACATCGCCAGGAGCGCGGCCCCGAAGCCGAAGCCCTCGAGCACGATGGGGGCGTCGCCCTCGTACATGAGCACGACGACGGCGGCACCGAACAGGCCCAGGCCGACGGTGATCATGCCGGCGACTCCGCCGGTGCGGAAGGCGATGCGCATCGCGCTGCGGTTGGCCTGCTCGTCCCCGCCCCGGGCTGCGGCGGCCACACGCACGTTGCCGCGGACGGCCAGCCACATCCCGATGAAGCCGGTCGCGGCCGAGAGGATCGCGCCGAGCGCGAAGAACACCGAACGACCGACCATGATCTCGGTGGAGTCCGCCGGGAGGAGCAGAAGGAGGAGGGGGATGACGACGACGAAGACCGCGAGTGTGCGGAATTGTCGTTTCAGGTAGGCCCCGGCCCCTTCCTGTACCGCGACCGCGATATTGCGCATTCGGTCTGTGCCCTGCCCTGCGGCAAGGACCTCACGGACGAGCATGCCGGCCACGGCGAGCGCCAGGAGCGCCACCACCATGACGACGATGACGAGGGTGAGATCCATGCCGTTCAGTGGTAGGGCCGTGCCGCTCTCCGCGGCGAGGTTGAGCCCAGACAATCCGTCCTCCTTGAGACGGGCACGACCTTTCCTGCCCCGCACGTGTCATAACGCGTGGGGAAACGGTCGGCCTCTCGGGCTCCGTTCACCGCACACGGGCACGGGCGTACCGCCGTCAGGAAGGGGCCTGGTCTGGCCCGACGGCACGTCTTGCGGGGTCGGATCGGTGCCACCTTCGGTTGGGGTGCGCACCGCCCGCACCATGCGTCACGGGCGGTGATCCGGGGATTGTACGCAGCACCCCGCAGAAAGGTGAGAGTGGATTCGAGATTTCGCCAAGAGAAATCAAAGATGTGATCTTCCGGTGACCCCAGAATTCAGGCAAAGCGAACTCAGGGAAACACTAACCCCGAAAAGATGATCATAATGGCGTAATTCCCTGTTAACGCTAAAGAGTTCACGGGGTCGTGCACCACTCATCTGGGCACGAACACGGAACAGGCATCACCGTCCCCCGCAGTCACGGCATGGAACCCGATGCCGGACTTTCTCCGCGCTTACGGTCCTGCCACAAGGAGGCCAGGCGCTGTCCGTTACTCGCCTTCCCGGTGGCGCAGGCGCATGCGCGAGGGGTCGATGCCCTCTCCCGGTTCCGCGTCCCCGGCGTCGAGCTCGTCGGCCAGGGTGCGCGCGAAGGCAGCTACTCCCTCGGCGTCCACACCGTGCGGGGCGGGCGCGAACGGCTCCACCCGATCGGCCCCGCGCCTGAGCAGCCGCGCGGCGCCGACCATGTTGCCGCGCTGGGCGTGGGTGACACCGACGGCGGTCTGTGCGAGCCCGCGCCAGAGTTCGCGCTCGTCTTCGGGCACGGACTTCCACACCGCTTCGAGGACCTCGTGCGCGGTGAAGGCGTAGCCGCCGTCGAGAAGCCCCTGGGCCTTCTCGAGCCCTTCGGCGGGGGTGAAGTCGGCATCATCGGGGATGCGCTCGACCTCGCCGACGCTGCCGTGGGGCATCGGGCGCCCGTAGCGGTCCCTGGGACGCTGATTCTCCGCCCTGCCGCTGTCGTTGCGGTCCCTGTCGCCGTTGCCGGTCACCGGTGTCATCCCCTCACTGACGCTCGGGACGGCCCGTTCAGGCCGTCTCGCCCAGCCACCCTACGAGAGCCGACGACACCTCTTCGGGCCGTTCCTCGTGGGGGAAGTGTCCGGCTCCGGCCACGGGGTGCCACCGGAAGGCCGCGGAGACCAGGCTGCGGGAGGAGCGGGCGGCGTCGGTCCGGCACACGGGGTCGTCCTCTCCGTGGATCTGCAGGACGGGCACGCGTACCCGTCGGCGCAGGCCGGACCGGTAACGGACCCCGTCCAGGCGCCACCAGGACCGGAACAGCCAGCGGTGGTACTCGAGGGAGCAGTGGGAGACCTTGGGGATCGAGAAGGCGAGCCGGTACCGCTCCTCCGCCTCCGTGTCGGGCCAGCCCGGGCCCGACCACTCGTCGAGCAGGCCGCCCACACGTACGCACCCGTCGGTGAGAAGCCGGTGCTCGGGCAGGATCGGCAACTGGGCGGTCAGAAAATGGCGTGCGCCCGGACCCCCGCGGGCGATCGCGCGGGCTGCGCGGAGGGGGTGGGGCGCGGAGACCGCGGCGAGCGAGCGCACCGTCTCCGGGTGATGGGCGGTCATCGTCCATCCGACGAGTCCACCGACACCGTGCCCGACCACGGCGGCGTCGGCAGCCCCGAGCGCGCGGACCATACCCGCGGCGTCCTCGGCGAGGGTCGGGAGATCGTAACCGCGGGGGGTCTTGTCGCTCGCCCCGTACCCGCGCATGTCCACGGCGGCCGCGCGGAATCCGGCTGCGGCCAGCGCGCCGATCTGGGCTCTCCAGGCCCACCAGAACTGGGGGAAGCCGTGCAGGAGGAGGACGAGCGGGCCCTCACCGGCCTCGGCGACGTGGAAGCGGGCCCCTGCGGCGCCGATGGTGCGGTGGGTCCAGGGGCCGTCCACGTAGGCGGCCGAGTCGTCAAGCACGGTCCGGCACTGTCAACGGCCGGAGTGCGCCGGGGCCTCCGCGGGCTCCTCGCTGTCGCTCACCGCGGTGGCCCCACCCTTGGGGGGACGGACATCGCCGCGGATGATCGCCATGAGGCGGGAGGAGGTGACCGCCGTGCGCGCGAGCCCCTGCCTGCGGCGGAAGTTGATCACCGCGATGAGCACGAAGACCAGGGCGACCAGCAGGTAGAAGAGGGTGACGATACCCAGGGACGCCCAGGCGGGGAGCCCGAAGATCTCGTAGATGCCGAAGCCGGCCGTGACCGACAGCAGGATCAAGAAGATGTGGAGGATCACTGCGGCGGCGAGGAACTCCCCGATGCCCTTGCCGATGCGGACGGCATCGTGTTTGGCCTCCAGCTTGGCGAGCCTGAGCTCGAGGCGTACCAGCCGGGACAGGTTGCCGGTCGCGTCGCTGAGCAGCTCGCTGACGGAACGGTCGGCACCGCTGGAGGCGCCAGGTTCGTCGGCACCCGGCTTGTCCACCATCGTGGGGGTTCCCTTCTCTCGTCCGAACACGCGGATGATCCTCCGCATCCTCGCACACGCGCAACCACCGCCGTCCCTCACGGCACGCAAAAGCCGGGGCTTCGGTTTCGTCACACGGGTGAGCGGGAACGGCGCCCCGGCCTTCGTAGTAGGTCGGGACGCCGTCCGTGTGCGCGGTGGTATCGGGCCGTTTCCCTACTTCTGCGGCAGCTGCTTGGCGATCACGTCCATGATCGAGGCGTCGGTGAGCGTGGAGGTGTCACCGATGTCCCGGTGTTCGGCGATGTCGCGCAGCAGACGGCGCATGATCTTTCCGGAGCGCGTCTTGGGCAGTTCGGGCACCGCCAGGAGCTGTGCGGGCTTGGCGATGGGGCCGAGCGAGGCCCCCACGTGGTTGCGCAGTTCCTGGAGGAGCTCGTCGGGAATGCTCTCCTCACCGCCGCGCAGGATCACGAAGCCGACGATGGACTGCCCCGTGACCTTGTCGGTGGCGCCCACGACCGCGGCCTCGGCGACTTCGGAGTGGGAGACCAGGGCCGACTCGACCTCCGTGGTGGAGATGTTGTGCCCGGAGACGAGCATGACGTCGTCCACGCGGCCCAGGAGCCACATGTCGCCGTCCTCGTCCTTCTTCGCGCCGTCACCCGGGAAGTACAGGCCGGGGAAACGGGACCAGTAGGTGTCCTTGTAACGCTGGTCGTCGCCCCAGATACCGCGGAGCATGGACGGCCAGGGTTCACGCACGACGATGAAACCGCCCTCACCGTCGGGGACGGAGTTGCCCTCCTCGTCCACGACGTCTGCAGCGATGCCCGGGATGGGCCCCATGGCGGCGCCGGGCTTACCGGAGGTGACCCCGGGCAGGGGGCTGACCATGATCGCCCCGGTCTCGGTCTGCCACCAGGTGTCGACGACGGGCGTCTTACCGCCGCCGATGTTCTGCCGGTACCAGACGTAGGCCTCGGGGTTGATGGGCTCACCGACCGAGCCGATCACCCGCAGGGACGACAGGTCGTACTTCGCGGGGATCTCCTCCCCCCACCTCATGAAGGTGCGGATCGCGGTGGGCGCCATGTAGGCGATCGTGACGCCGTACTTCTCGACGATCTCCCAGAAGCGGCCCTTGTGCGGGGTGTCGGGGGTGCCCTCGTACATGACGACGGTCGCGCCGTTGGAGAGCGGGCCGTAGACGATGTAGGAGTGTCCGGTGACCCAGCCGATGTCGGCGGCGCACCAGTAGACGTCGGTCTCCGGCTTGAGGTCGAAGACGGCCCAGTGCGTGTAGGAGGCCTGGGTGAGGTATCCGCCCGTGGTGTGCAGGATGCCCTTCGGCTTGGCCGTGGTGCCGCTCGTGTACATGATGTACAGCGGGTCCTCGGAGTCGTGTGCCTCCGGTGTGTGCTCGGGGTCGGCGCCGCCGACGGCGTCGTGCCACCAGACATCGCGCTCGTTCCAGTCGACGTCCTGGCCCGTACGGCGGACCACGAGCACGTTCTCGACGGCCGGACGGTCGGCCACGGCCTCGTCGACGGCCGGCTTGAGGGAACTCGGCTTCCCACGCCGGTACCCGCCGTCCGCGGTGATGACGAGCTTGGCCTGGCTGTCGTCCAGGCGCTGGCCGAGGGCGTCGACGGAGAAACCGCCGAAGACGACCATGTGCACGGCGCCGATGCGGGCGCAGGCGAGCATCGCCACGACCGTCTCGGGGATCATCGGCATGTAGATCGCGACCCGGTCGCCCTTGCCCACGCCCAGGCCGGTGAGGGCGTTGGCGGCACGGGAGACCTCGTCGCGCAGCTCGGCGTAGGTGATGGTGCGGCTGTCGCCGGGTTCGCCCTCCCACTGGATGGCCGCGCGCTCGCCGTTGCCGGCGTCGACGTGGCGGTCCACACAGTTGACGGAGGCGTTGAGCCTTCCTCCCACGAACCACTGGGCGTAGGGCGGCTGCCAGTCCAACACCGTGTCCCAGGTGCGCTCCCACTGGAGCCTGCGTGCCTGCTCCTCCCAGAAGGCGAGCCGGTCCTCGTCCGCGCGCTCATAGGCGTCCGCCTTGACGTTGGCGTGCGCCGCGAGCTCCTCCGGCGGTGGGAAGCTCCGGGTCTCGTGGAGAAGGTTGGACAGTGTCTCCTGGCTCGGGGGAGTGCTGTCAGCCACTGTGATTCTCCTTACGTCGGCTGGTTCACACCCAATTAATCATGTGGCCAGTGGCCGCGTGAACAGGTGGAGCCGGGTGGGACGGCGGGTCCGGGGCGGGGAGCGACGAACGGTCTGCGAGCGGTCGCCGTGCAGCGACGAGCGGTCCGGTCGGCCCGGTTCAGGGAGGTGGCCGCGCACGGGGCTCCACCGATGGAGGGGGTGTTACCGACGCGTAGTGTGGTTTTCGTGAGCGAAACGACTTCTGCCTCCCTGTCCGACCCGCTGGCTCGGATCGCCGAACTGCCCGGCGTGAGCGACGCGGTCGCCGAGACGCGGACCCTGGTCGACCGTCTGTTGGGCCACCGGATCCTGCGCCGCCGCAGCGCCGACGTGTCCACGGAGTCCTCGCTGCGGGGCGCCTGTGCCTCAGCCGCGCTCGAGGGCGCCGAGGTCGCGATGGACGAGATCCGCGAGGGCCACGTGTACGACACCCGCATCAAGGGTGCACTGCGGGCCTCCGGCGAGGTCGGGACCCTGGTCGACACCTGGCCGAAGGCGCCGGGCCAGGTGCTGGCACGCCTGCACACCCTGGCGGCCGCCGACGCCGTGGCCGCCGAGGCGCTCGGGCGCCCCCGCACCGCGGGTGAGCGTGTCGAGGACCCGCTGGACATGGGCGAGGCTCCCCCGCCGGAGGCCGCCCTGGCGCGGATGGAAGGGCTGTACTCCCTGCTCCGTGCGCGGACCTCGGTCCCCGCGCTGGTGACATCGGCGCTGGTGCACGGCGAACTCATGTCGATCCGCCCGTTCGGGTGGGGTGACGGCCTGGTCGCGCGTGCGGCCGAGCGGCTGACCCTGGTCGAGCGCGGGCTGGACCCGAAGTCGCTGGTGCCTTCCGAACTGGGCCACCAGATGCTGCGCGAAGAGTACGCGCCGGCGCTGCGCCGGTACATGAGCGGGACGCCCGAGGGTGTGGCCGAATGGGTGGTCTACTGCTGCCGTGCGGTGCGTGCCGGTGCCCAGGACTCGCTGGCAACGTGTGAGGCGTTGAAGCGGGGCTGATGCCGAAGACTGCGGCCGGCCCGGGCGAAGGGCGCGGCACAGTGAACGGCACCCCGGGAGCGTGTCCGCGGGGCGCCGTTTCCGGCACTGAGCCGGGGGATCATGCGACCTGTCTTCTGTGCGGTCCGGGCCGCTGCTGTGAACGGTCCCCGGGGCACCTGCCTCGTCACGGCGAGTGGCGCGTGGGTTCCCGGCCTCGTGTCGGGGTGGTTCTTCGCCACCGATCTGTTTCCTTGATACCGCAGTGGACAGCTTCGTGAGAAGGGGGTCTGCGCGTTCTTTTCCCGACGTTTGCGCAGGCCATAAGCGCTTCCCCCGAAGTCGGGGACGGCGCGCGGAGACGACCGGTGAGCGCGGTTGTCCACAGGTGTGAATCGGCTCTTCCCTCCCGATCGGCACCGGTGGATTCTCGAAGGGTGACCCCAGCCCTTCGGAGGCACCGTTGGACCCACAGCCCCGTCCCCTCATCGCCACCGACGACCCCAACCTGCTCGACGACCTCCTGCGCCTGGCCTCGGCCGCGTCGGTGGAGGTGGACGTCGCCCGCACCGTCGAACGGGCGATGCGCCTGTGGACACGTGCTCCCCTGGCCCTCGTCGGAACCGACCTGAGCCCAGAGCTGCGCGCCGCCGACCCGCCGCCCCATCCGCACCTGGTCGTGGTGTGCCGGGGCGAAGCGACGGACACCGGGCGCCGGGAGGGCCTGCTCCTGCTGCCCCGGGACGAGGACGAACTCGCCGGTATGTTCTCCGAGGCCGCAGAGGACGGCACCGCACCCGCGCCCACTCTCGCCGTGGTCGGCGGGCGCGGCGGGGCCGGGGCCAGCCTCCTCACGGTCGCGCTCGCGCTGGCCGGCGAACGAGCCGGACTACGCACGGCGCTCCTCGACACCGACCCCCTCGGCTGCGGTGCGGACGTGTACCTGGGTTGCGAAGGCCTGGAGCAGCCTGCGGGGTGGGGCGACCTGCTGCACCGCAACGGGCGGATGCGGTGGCGCGACCTCTCCCCGAAGCTGCCCGGGACCAGCCACGTCTCGGTCCTGACCTGGACCCGGGGAGCCGGGGGCGAGCGGCCGCTCCCGGTCGGTGCGGTGCGGTCCGCTCTGGCCTCCGCGCGGTCCGGCGCCGACCTGGTCGTGGCCGACCTCCCCCGTTCCTTCGACCCGGCCACGCGGGTGGTGCTCAACCGCGCGGACGTGGTGTTCGTGGTCATCCCGGCGGACGTGCCCTCGGTCGTGGCCGCCACGCGGGTCGCCGATCGGTTGCGCGAGGAGGCGCCGGTCGTGCGGGCGGTGGTGCGCGGGGCCGGCGGGGAGCTCAGTGCGGAGGTCATCGCCGGAACGCTCCGCATGCCGCTCGGTGCCGACCTGCCGCCGGAGCCCGGTTTGGCACGCACACTGGCCTCGGGCCGGGCGCCGGCTCGCCGTTCGCGTTCCCCGTTGGCCCGCTTCGCCGACGGGGTGGTCGGGGCGCTGCCCCTGCCGAGGGCCGTCTCGTGACGCCGCCGGGGGACGGACAGGCGCTCACCGACGCCGTGCGCAACCGCCTGGCCGCGACGGGTTCCGCTGTCACCCCGTCCACAGTCGCGGCGGCGCTGCGGGCCGAGGGCGGGATCCTCGGCGACACCGAGCTGCTGCACCTCACCCAGCGCTTGTCGGCCGACCTGGCCGGCGCGGGCCCCCTGCAGGAGCTCATGGCTCCGGGGGTGACCGACATCCTCGTCAACGGCCCGGAGGAGGTGTGGGTCGATGACGGAGGGCTGCGCCGCGCGGACGTGCGGTTCGGGTCGGAGGAGGAACTCAGGCGTCTCGCCCAGCGCCTCGCGGCACGGGCGGGGAGGCGCTTGGATGCCGCGGTGCCCTACGTCGACGCCCATCTGCCGGGTGGGGTGAGGCTGCACGCCGTCCTGCCCCCGGTGTCACCTTCGGGGGCACGTCTGTCGCTGCGGCTGCCGCCAGAGCGCTCCTTCACGCTGCCCGATCTAGTGGGACGCGGGACCCTCACCCCTCCGGGCGCGGGGTTGTTGGCTGCCTTGGTGCGGTCGCGGGCCGCCTTCCTGGTGACCGGTGGCACTGGCGCGGGCAAGACCACTCTCCTGTCGAGCCTGCTCTCCCTGGCAGATCCGAGGGAGCGGATCGTGCTGGCGGAGGACTCTCCCGAGTTGCGGCCGGACCACGCGCACGTGGTGCGGTTGCGGACGAGGCCCGCGAACATCGAGGGCAGTGGCGAGATCGGGCTGGACACCCTGGTCCGGCAGGCGTTGCGCATGCGCCCCGACCGGTTGGTGGTCGGAGAGGCGCGCGGGGCCGAGGTCGTCTCGCTGATGTCGGCCCTCAACACCGGGCACCACGGTGCGGGGACGCTGCACGCCAACGGAGCACAGGACGTCCCGGCACGGATCGAGGCACTCGCGTGCGCGGCGGGGCTGAGCCGGGCCGCGGCGCACAGCCAGCTCGCGGCGACACGGGTAGTGATCGTGCACCTGGCGCGCGGTCGGCGGTTGTCGGAGGTGGGTGTGCTGTGCCGCACGCCGTCCGGGTTGGTGGAGGCCCGCACCGCGGTGGCTTTCGCCCCTGACGGTTCTTACCGGGAGGGCCCCGAGACAGCGGGGTTGGACGCGCGGTTGGGGTCGTCATGGCGGCCGGGGCCGGGCGGGGGTGAGCTGTGAGGGTCGTCCTGGGATCGGGGTGCGGCGATGATGGTGCTGCTGGTGTGCCTGGCCGGGGCGGTCGCGCTCGCGCTGCTTCCGCGTGCTCACCCGTCGCTGCCGAGAACCTCGGGCCGTGCTGCCCGGCCACAGGTCTGCGAGCTGTGGGAGCGGTGGCTCGCGCGGGCTCGGACAGCGCGGCAGGGGGTGGAACGGCGGCGTGCGGTCATCACCCTGTGCCGCACGTTCTCCACGGAGCTCCGGGCCGGTCAGCCGCCGGAGGAAGCGCTGCGGCTCGCGGTGCACCAGTCG
>NZ_ANBF01000192.1:12027-31116 GCF_000341025.1 Nocardiopsis salina YIM 90010
GCACGGCGGCCGAGAGCGATCCGGACCTGGCCGCGCTGTCGTACCTGGCGGTGTGCTGGGACGTGGCGGCGGAGACCGGGGCGGGTCTCGCCACGGTCGTGGACGGGTTGGCGGAGAACCTCACCGAGCAGGAGGAACAACGCGCCGAGGCGTTGGCCCGCACCGCGGGACCGCGGACCACTGCGTTCGTGCTCGGTGGACTGCCGGTGGTGGGGGTGCTCATGTCCGGAGGGCTGGGCGGTTCTCCCCTGGCGTTCCTGTTCACGACCCCGTTGGGCCTGGCCTGTCTGGTGGGCGGGGTCGCGTTGGACGTGCTCGGTGTGTGGTGGACGGTGCGGATGCTGCGGGGCGCGATCGCAACGCGGTGAAGGGGTGAACGACCGGTGGGGCTCGCGGTGTGTTCGGCCCTGTGCGCTGCAGGGGCGGTCTGGCTGCATTCCGGAGGTGGGCGACGCCGGTTGCGTGCGTTGACCGGCGATCCAGCGCCGGGCCGGTCGTTCGCTCCGGTGGTACGCACCGCCGCCGGTGCGGGTGCGTCCCTGCTGGCCGTGGGCATCCTGGGGGCGTTCGGCGGGCTCGTGGTACTCGGGGTCGCCGGGGTGCTGTGGTGGCGCCTGCGCCGCCCGCGCCACCGGCGCCTGCCGGTGACCGAGGACCTCCCGGTCGTCGTGGGGCTTCTGGCGGCCGGGATGCGTGCCGGCGCCACCCTGCCCTCCTGCCTGACCTCGGTCTCCCGGGCGGCGCGGGGCGAGCTGGGCACCGAGTTGGCAGGGGTCGCAGAACGCCTGCGGCTCCGGGCCTCTCCAAGAGCGGCATGGGACAGCCCCGCCCTGCCGGCACCGCTCGTCGCAGTCGGGCAGGACCTGGCCCGCGCTGCGGACACCGGCGCTCCGGTCGCTGACCTGTTGGACCGGCACGTGATGGACCTGCGCCGGGCCTGGCGTGCGGCGGGGGTGGCCCGCGTGGAGCGGTTGTCGGTGCTGGTGGTGGCGCCGCTCGGTCTGTGTTTCCTTCCGGCTTTCGTCCTCATCGGCGTGGTTCCGGTCGCCGCGGAGCTGCTGTGGACCGCCCTCGGCTGATCCGGGGTGCCAGGTCAGGCCTCGTCCTCGCTGAGCCCGTCGATGATGTCGTCCAACACCAGCGCCCGGTCATGATCGGACATCAGGCGTAGTTCACGGAGCGCGGGAAGGGTGTCCACGCTCGTGGCGCGGGCGCTCTCGACCGTGCACACCCTCATGCAGTGCTGGGTGGGGACACCCCAGAAGTCGCGCTCGTCGATGGGGGCGATCCGGTAGACGTTGGCCGGGTAGCGCGGTGTGCGCCCGGGTGATCTCCACTGTTGCACCCGGGCAAGGACGAATCCGGTGATGAGGGAGTCGAACATGCCGCCCGAGACCAGGTCGTCGAGGGCCTCGTGGTCACCCTCGCCCCGGCACTCCTGACACCCGGCGAGCTCGGCACGCAGAAGCCAGCGGGCGCGCGCATGGCTCACCTCGGTGGTACGGAGTTTGCTCGGGTGTCGGTGTCCCATACCTACGGAGGGTACGGCGCTTCGGGGCGGGGTGTGCGGGGGCGAGGTCCCGCGCCGTGCGTCAACCGAACCGCCGTGCGGACGGCCGTCGGCGACGTCCCAGGTAGGGCTCGGGGAAGCGGGGCCAGCCCACCGACAGACGGAGGCCGAGAACGAGGAGCGCCAGCACCGCGAGGAGCCCGGTGGAGACCCGCCCGAGGGTTCCCGAGGCGGTCACTGTCGGCTCGGGGCTGGTCACGTAGCGGACTACCGGGGCCGCCTCGCGGGGAGGCTCCGACGCAGCGCCCGGCGTGGGGGACGCTGCATCTCTTGCGGCGGAGGGTGAGGGCTCCGGTTCCGGTTCGGAGGTGGGTGAGGGGCGACCCCGGTCGGAACCGTACTCGTCGGAGACCAGGACGGGACCGGGACCGCTGTCCGCGAGGACGAGTGAGGCCGGCCAGGGTTGGGAACCGGGGGCGGCCGGTTCGGTGGCGTGCGGTGGCGCCCCGCAGAGCAGCAGGGCGCACACCAGGGTCGGAACGGGGCTCATCGCTCCACCTCGGACGTGTCGGCTTCGTGGGCCGGACCGGCGCGGGCGTCAGCCCTCACTTCGCGGTCCAGGACGGTCGAGGACACCGTGACCGTGACGTCGACGGTGTGGCCGTTGAGTTCGCAGGAGACGAGGGAGGCGTCGTTGGCCTCGGCGGGGGGGCNNAGCCCCGTCACAGGCCTCGGATGCACCGTGCACTGCTCTGGCCGCGGCGGCCAGAGCAGCGAGGTCGGCCGCAGTGGTCGCACGGTCCCGATCGAGGCGGGAGGCCGCTACCGCGGCGGCGGCGAGGGTGACGGACCAGAGGAACAGGCAGAGGCAGACCCACCAGACGGTGGCCGACCCGGTGTCGGTACGCACGGCGTCTCACCCGCCCACCTCCGCCGGTCCCGGCTCCACGGGGACCGCCGCCGTTCCACGCAGTTGCACGGGGACGGTGACGACGGAGCCGACGGTGAAATCGGCACGGACGGTCACCCGGGACATGTCCGGGCCCTCTTCGAGGTCGATGTCGGCGCCCTCGGGAGCGGCTGACAGGGCCAGTTCCCGTGCACGGTCGTCACTCTCCCCCCGGGCCAGGGCACGCGCTCCCACACGTGCCGCGTCGGAACAGGCGAGCTGGGCCGAGGCGGCGAGCACCACCCCGAGGCACAGGGCCAGCAGGAGCAACAGGGACGGCAGGACCATCGCGGCCTCCATGGTGATCGATCCCCGGTCACATGCCCGAGTTGAGGGCGTCGACGACGATGTCGGTGAGGACCTCAGTGACCGTGCCGCCGGTGAGGATGACGTAGAGCACACCCGCGAACGCCACCGCTGTGACCGTGCCGAGTGCGTACTCCGCCGTCGACATCCCGATGTCGCACCGTGTGCCTCGGCGCGGCCGACGGCGCCACGGCAGACGAAACCCGGCCCCCTCCGCGAGGAGCGCACACCTCTGCGCGGTGCGCCAGGCCCGTGTGCGTGCACACACGTGTCCGAGCCCCACGACGACGCGGACCCCGGGGCCGCCGGCCTTCGGTCCGGGTCCACCGGAGGGTGCGCACACCGGTGCGGGGCCGTCGTCACCCGGAGGGCTGTGCCGGGCAGACGTACCCGACCCCTGGGCCTCGGAAAGCGTCCCCGCACCGGGCTCCCCCGCGGGTGACGGCCGCGAGCGCACCGCCCCGCGCGACGCGCAAGCGTCGTCGCGCGGAGGCCGCGGGGACGGGACCAGGGCTCCGGCCCCCGTCCCAGAACCCGAATCCCGCCCGGAGCCGCTGGGGGTCCCGTCCCAGGAAGACACCTCGGCGTCCTCCTGCACACTGCTCGGCGCGAAGACACCGCCCTCCGGAGGCTGCGGAAGCGGAACCCAGGCACTGCTGTGGGGCGCACCTGCGGCACATGTCTGCCGATGCGGCTCACATCCCGTGTCGCCTCGGGCCCCGACCGCTCCGCACGAGCGGTCGGGGCCGGCCGATTCCGGCAGGGACGGGCACGGTTCCCCCGCGTCCACCGGGGTGGCCGGCCCGCCACGGACGGCGGGCACCTCTGCGGCCGGTCCGGTGTCCGGGAGCTCACGGCGTTCCGGATGTGGTTGTCCCGCCCCCTTCCTCGGACGGAACGGGACGGGTGTGTCCGGGGTCGGCGGAGCGGGTTCCGGGTCGGCGGGGTGTTCGGGACGCCCGGGCAGATCCGGAAGGCCGTCCCGGAAGCGGCTGCCTCGACGGGGAGGGCCGAGCGGACCGCCATTCCTTTCCGCTGCGTCCGGCGGGAGGGCGATGGCCCCCGAGCCGCTGAGGGGCAAGGGACCGTGCGCCTCGGTCGCCCGCCCGCGTGCGACCGGTGCGGAAGGGTGAGCGTCGACGACAAGGCCACGGGGACGCCCGTCGCGGCACTGCTCACCGACGTGGTCGGACCCGGGCAACACGAGCTGCCGGGCGTGCGGTTCGTAACGGCGGGCGCGGGCCGCCCGGGTCGGCCGCGTCAGCTCGGGCCGACGAGTACGACTCGAGGATCCCGTGCCACAGGATCCGGGTGCGGGGTGGGGCATGCGTACGGCCATGGGAGCCTTCCTGCTCGGAGAGTGGACCGTGCGGGGTCCGATCCATTCCAGGTTCGATCGGCCGGGACCTGAGCGGAAGGTGTGATTTCCGAGCTGTGGACAACTGGGGGACCCCAGTTCAGAGGCCCGTGTGAAGGCGGCCGGCGGCGCGATCGGCCTGCCCCGGCAGACCCGGGACACCGCAGGCCGAGTGTGCGCTGCACCCGCGATCGAAACACCGGGCCAGGACAGCGGGGTCCTCGGTGCCACAGCATGAGGCCACCCCTCGGCACGAGCCGGGTGACCGCTGATCGCGACCTTCAGGCGCAGACGAGAGCCACTGGGACCTCGACCCACGCCCGTCGCCCGAGCTCGCGGGAGCGTCAGGGGCCGCTCACAGATTGTGGACGGTCATCCGGCCCCTCGAGTACTGCGTCCAACAACCGCAGCGCCCCCGCCTTGTCCAGCGGTTCGTTGCCGTTCCCACACTTGGGCGACTGAATGCACGATGGGCACCCCCGTTCGCACTCGCAGTCGGCGATCGCGCCGCGCGTTGCCGCCAGCCACTCCCGGGCGGCGGTGTACCCCCGCTCGGCGAATCCGGCGCCGCCCTCGTGCCCGTCGTAGACGAACACGGTCAGCTTCCCGGTGTCCCCGTGCACGGCGGTGGAGACCCCACCGATGTCCCACCGGTCGCAGGTCGCCAACAGCGGCAACAGCCCGATCGCCGCGTGCTCGGCCGCGTGCGCCGACCCGAGCAGCGGCACGTCCTCCCCGCGGAGGCGCTGCTCCGCCCCGTCCGGCAGCGTCCACCACACCGCGCGGGTGTCGAGCGTGCGCTCGGGCAGATCCAGCGGCTGTTCGCCGAGCACGGAACCGGTCCGCACGTCCCGCTTCAGGTACCCGACGACCTGCTGGACCACCTGCACTTCGCCGAAGTGCACGATGGCACCGCTCGGCCAGGTCCGGCTGCGCAGCGTCCGGCGCACGGTGATGTCGGTGGTGTCCCGGGCCCAGGTGCTGTACGGCGGGTCCTCGGCGTGCACGAGCGCGACGCCTTCGTCCAGATCGAGGTCGTCGACGAGGTAGGTCTCCCCCTGATGGAGGTAGACCGCGCCGGGATGCACGGTCCCGTGGGAGGCCGCTTCGTCGATCTCCCCCAGCAGCTGGCCGTTCGCGGTGTCGACGATCTGGACCGGGGTCCCACCGGAGCCACGGATATCGGCTAGGTCACTGGCGCGTTCATGACTCGTCCAGAACCAGCCGCGCGGACGCCTTCTCAACAATCTCTTCTCGACCAGGGCCCCCAGGCGCTCCTCGGTACTGGATCCGAACAAGGGGAAGTCCGCGCGCCCGATCGGGATCTCCTGGGCCGCCGCACACAGGTGCGGGTCCAGGATGTGCGGGTTTTCCGGGTCCAGAACCGTCGCCTCCACCGACTGACCGAAAATCGCGGAGGGGTGGTGAGCGAGATAGGTGTCCAGCGGGTCGTCCCGGGCGATGAAGGCCGCCAGCGCGTTGCCGCCACCGCGCCCTGCACGGCCGGCCTGCTGCCACAGCGATGCCCGTGTACCGGGCCACCCGGTGATGAGCACGGCGTCGAGCCCGCTGATGTCCACCCCGAGTTCCAGGGCGTTGGTACTGACCAGCCCGAGAAGCGCACCCGTACGCAGCGCCTCCTCGAGTTCGCGCCGCTCCGAGGCCAGGTAACCACCCCGG
Organism: Nocardiopsis salina YIM 90010; assembly: GCF_000341025.1. Classification (GTDB taxonomy): domain Bacteria; phylum Actinomycetota; class Actinomycetes; order Streptosporangiales; family Streptosporangiaceae; genus Nocardiopsis; species Nocardiopsis salina. The sequence continues at coordinate 17,830 of NZ_ANBF01000192.1, forward strand.
TAGGCGGCCACCCGGTCCGCAAGATCCGGTCTTCCGCGGTCCTGCAGCATGCGCTGCGCACCCAGCGCGACGATCTCCGCGCCCTGCCGCGACCGCACGAACACCAACGTCCGCATCCCGTCCCGCACCAGGTCGGCGAGCATCTCTGCCGCCTGGGAGGGCGCGGTCCGCCGGATGGGGGCACCGTGCTCGCCCGTCAGATCGGTCAGTTCCGGTTCGACCAGCGCAACCGACATCGACGGCCGCGGGGAACCGTCCTCCGTTACAGCGGTGACCTCGGCTCCGGTCAGTCGCGACGCGCTCTCGGCCGGGCTTCCCGAGGTCGCCGAGGCCAGCACGAACGTGGGTTCGGAACGGTAACGGGCGCAGATCCGCCGCAGCCGCCGCAGGATCAACGCGACGTGGGAGCCGAAGACCCCCCGGTAGTGGTGGGCCTCGTCGACGATCACGTACTTCAACCGCCGCAGGAACCGTGACCAGGCCGCGTGCCGGGGCAGCATCCCGTGGTGGAGCATGTCCGGGTTGGTGAGCACGTAGGTCGCGTGCTCGCGTACCCAGCGGCGGTCCTCGGCCGGGGTGTCACCGTCATATACGGCCGCCCTGACCTCCGGAAGTTCGAGGTCCGATATCCAGCGCAGTTGGTCGTGCGCCAGCGCTTTGGTGGGCGAGACGTAAAGCACCGTCCCACCGGAGTCGATCGCCTCCACAGCGGGCAGGAGGAAGGAGAGTGACTTTCCCGAAGCAGTACCCGTGGCTATGATCACATCACGGCCCGAGCGGGCCAGGTCTGCGGCGGTGATCTGATGGGACCACGGTTTTGTGACCCCACGGGCCACCAACCGTTCGACCAGGGGCGGGGCCACCCATTCCGGCCAGTCCCCGCTCTCCCCCTCGCTCCGGGCCACCCGCTCGATGTGGGTCACCTGCGGGTAGGGGGTATCGTCACGCCACACCCCGGGGAGCACGGGCTCCGACCGTCCCATCCGAGTACCCCTCCTCAGTGGATTCGCTGTCGGCCCACGAGGCCCCGACCGAGCGTGGGGCGCTGATGGACATCCGGTTTCAGTGTGACACCCGGGGGAAGAGAGGCGCGGTGCCACGGGTTTTCTGTGCATGACAGGAAGACTCGCCCGGCACCCGTGGTTGAATGCGTGCTGGTGGGGTAACGCCCGGCAGAGATCATTCGCGATGAATTCGCGGTTCGGCGCTGGAGGACTAGTGGACTTGAAGCTTGATCATTACACCGAGGGCGACACCGAGATCGTCGTCGTTGAAGGTGAGATCGATGTCTATACCGCGCCCCGGCTCCGCGAGCTGCTGATCGACCTGGTCAACAAGGGCAACTTCCACCTCGTGGTCAACATGGAGAAAGTGGAGTTCCTCGACTCGACCGGGCTCGGTGTGCTCGTGGGCGGGCTGAAGCGCGTCCGTGCTCACGACGGGACACTCGACCTCGTGTGCACGCAGGAGCGCATCCTCAAGATCTTCCGGATCACCGGCCTGACCAAGGTCTTCGGTATCCACAACACGGTCCAGGAAGCCATCGACAAGCGTTCGTCGAAGTAGCCCAGAGCGAGCGATGGCAACCATCACGCTCACGATCAGCGCGCTCCCGGCCCACGTGCGCACGGCGCGGCTCATGGCTGCGACGGTCGCCCGGCGGGCCGGTATCGCCGCCTCCGCGATCGACGAGATCAGGCTGGCGGGCGGGGGGGGGNGGCGGTCGGAGAGGCGTGTTCCCGGGCGGTGGCCGCACACAAGGTCCACTGCCCCACACAGCCGATCCTGCTCCAGCTGATCGACGGCAGCGGACCCGACACGTCCTCGGAACCCGGTGACGGCACAGCCGAGAAGCTCCTGCGTGCCAACGGCATCACCACACGGCGTTTCGAGGTCGTCGTCACCGACCGTGCCCCCGCGAAGGGGACCGAGGAATCCGCCAACCCGCCGCCCCTCGACGGGTTGTTCCTCGACGGCGACGACACCCCTCCCGGCGGGATCTCCGGTTTCTCGCCCGGCCTGGGGCTGGCGGTCATCACCGGTCTGGCCGACGAGGTCAAGATCGAACCCGATGACGACGGCACGGTCGTACGCATGAGCTGGCCCGTGCTCCCGGACCCCTCTCCGGACCCGGGCGCGAACTAGGGCATGAAGGACATACGAAGGGGCGCCTCTCCCGAGCGGGGGAGGCGCCCCTTCCGTGTGCCCTCAGGGGGTCAGTCGCAGCGCTCCGCGGAAACCTCTGCGTCGTTCTCGAGGCCCTCCCGAGCGTTGTCGGCGACCTCGTCGGCGGTGAGCACGTACCCGGTCTCGTCCTCGTTCGTGGCGGCGGCGAACACCACCCCGTAGACACTGCCGTCGGGTGCCAGGAGCGGCCCGCCGGAGTTCCCGGGCCGCACGACTGCGCGCACCTGGTAGATCTCGCGGCTCACCTGGGTCTCGTGGTAGAAGTCCGGCCCCTGAGCCATCTGCTGGGCCCTGATACGCGCGGGGACGGCCGTGAAGCCGCTGTTGCGGGGGAACCCGGCCACGACGGCGTCGGAGCCCTGATCGGCCTCGTGGTCGAAGTCCAGGGGTTCCACTTCGAGGTCGGGCACGCGCAGCACCGCGAGGTCCTGCTCGGCATCGAACAGCACGAGGGTGGCGTCGAGCTGGTGGCCGTCGCGGGTGACCACCCGAAGGTCGTCGGTGACACCGGCGACGACGTGGGCGTTGGTCATGATCCGGTCGTCGCCGTAGGCGAACCCGGTTCCCTCGACCCGGCGCTGGCAGGACGGTGCGGTCCCGAGCACCTTCACCACGCTGCGGCTGGACTCGATGAGTTCTGGAGTGGTGAGCACGTCCGGGTCGGGCGGGTCGACCTCGGCGAGCTCACCGGTCCCCAGCCCACTGAAGACCTGCGGGAACGCACTCTGGTCGACGGTTCGGCGGAACTCCGAGAACCCCTGGTGGGCGGACTCGGGCACGAGCGAGTCCACCGCCTGCAGGATCCGAGATTCCTTGACCTGCTGGGCGACCATCGGAAGGGCGGAGTTGGCCACGGTGCTGCCGATGAACCAGGCCACGAGCAGGACGGAGAGTCCGCTGACGAGGGCCCCGCCGATCGCGTCGAGGACCCTGGCGGAGTCCCAGGTGACCTTGTTCCGCAGGAGGGTGCCCACGTACGAGGAGATGAACTGGCCGAGCGCTGCGGCCAGGAAGACCACGGCGATGGCCAGCAGCGCCTGTTGCCCCGGATCGGCGAGCCACCCCTGGATGAGGTCGGGAGCGTTCAGTGCGGCGAGGACCCCTCCGCCGATGAAGCCGGCGAAGCTGAACACCCCGACGATGAAGCCCTGCCGGTATCCGGTGATGGCAAAAAGCAGGAGCAGGACGACCAGGACCAGGTCGAGCACGGTGCCCTCCAAACGTGAGCGTCAGCCGACCGGCCGTGGGCCTTGCGGGGTCGCCTCGAACACATCGGTGAGACCCTCCCTGCGCCAAGGAAGTTCCCACCCGCCGAGGCCGAGGAGGCTGTCGACGACCGCGCCCGTGAAACCCCAGACGAGCATGCCGTCCACGCGGAAGCCCGGACCCCACCGGGGGCCGCCCCCGTAGCGCACCATGACGCGGTTGTCGGGGTCGGCGAGGTCGGCGACGGGCACCCGGGAGACGGCGGCGACCTCGCCGGTGTCGGTGGGCCGCACCTCGCAGGGGTCGCGCCACCAGCCCAGGACGGGGGCGACGCGGAAGTCGCTGAACTTCAGGTAGAGCTCGGGCAGGCGCCCCACGACGTCCACCCCCGTCCGGACGAGGCCGGTCTCCTCCTCGGCCTCGCGCAGGGCCGCGGCCTCGGGCGAGGGATCGGAGGGCTCGATACGCCCACCGGGGAAGGCGGGCTGCCCCGAGTGCCGGCGCAGACCGTCGTTGCGCTGGATGAGCAGCACGTCGGGACCGGCAACACCCTCACCGAAGAGGATGAGCACCGCCGACTCGCGTCCGCCGCCTCCGGCTGGGGGACGCATCTGCGGGGGGACGGCCATGGTCTGGGCGGAGTCCGCGAGCGCGGCCAGCCAGAGCGGGGTCGGATTCATGCTTCGGACCTGTTCCGGGGATCGTCGCGCCGTCGTGTGGACTGTGAACAGAGTACAAACCGCGATCGTGTGCTTCCGGTTACGGCGGAAATTCTGTGGACAACTCCAGCAATCCGGTGGCTCAGTGGCCCCGGGCCGAGGGCGCGGTTCCCCCACTCAGGCGAACGAGCGCATCTTCAGCAGCTTGGTCGCCGTGGCTTCGTCGGTGGGCCCCTCCCCGAAGGCCGGGCACAAGGGCGCCAGCACACACGCTCCGCAGGCGGGCTTGCGCGCGTGGCAGACCCGGCGTCCGTGCCAGACGACACGGTGTGACAGCATCGTCCAGTCGCGCTTGGGGAACAGCGCCCCGACAGCGTGCTCGACCTTGACCGGGTCCGTCTCGTCGGTCCAACCGAATCGGCGGACCAGACGCCCGAAATGGGTGTCCACCGTGATACCGGGCACATCGAAGGCGTTACCGAGCAGTACGTTTGCGGTCTTACGTCCTACACCGGGTAGTTTGACCAGGTCGGCGAGGTTTCCCGGAACTTCGCCGCCGTGCCGCTCGCACAGCTCCTGGCCGAGCCCGATGAGATTGTTGGCCTTGGCCCGGAAGAACCCGGTCGAGCGGATCATCTCCTCCAGCTCCTCGCGGCGGGCCGAGGCGTAGGCCTCGGCGTCGGGGTAGCGGGCGAAGAGGGCGGGGGTGACCTGGTTGACGCGCTTGTCCGTGCACTGCGCCGACAGGATCGTCGCGACCAGGAGCTCCAACGGCGTGGTGAAGTCCAGCTCGGCATGGGCATCGGGGTGGAGCTCGCTGAGCTCCCGGTACATCTTGCGTGCGCGGCGCACCAACGCCAGGCGGCTCTCACCGGTGGGGGTGACCGTGTCCGGGTCCGTGTCACGAGGCATCGTCACAGGGTAGACGCCCGGTGTGCACCGCGGTCCGGCTCGGGCCCTGCGGGGCGGATCCGGCATCGAGCCGCTCGATGTCCGGGATTATGTACCCAATGTCCGGTGGCACGGCGCGGACGGCCCTGATACAGGCCGATGTGCGACTAGGATCGCATGGGCTGACGTCGGCTGTTGTGGGCGCGTTGTCTCCCGGCGGACAAGCCGAGGTAACGGCCTGGTTTCACACCCGGGTGCGATATACGTCACACTGTTGACGGTCAGGTTTTAGGAGGACGTGTGGTGGACGAAGTCAACGAGGTGCTGCGGAAGGCCCCTCTGTTCGAGGCGCTGGACGAAGAGGACACGGCGGCGCTCCGCTCCTCCGTGAGCGAGGTCCGTCTGGGCCGCGGCCAGACCCTGTTCAACGAGGGGGACGAGGGCGACCGCCTGTACGTGATCCTCAGCGGGAAGGTGAAGCTCACCCGCACCGCCGTGGACGGCCGTGAGAACCTTCTCGGCGTGCTCGGCCCCAGCGAGATGTTCGGTGAACTTTCCCTGTTCGACCCGGGCCCCCGCACTGCGAGCGGCGTCGCCGTCACCGACTCGGTGCTGGCCGGCCTGGGCCACGACGACCTGCGGCCCTTCCTCTCAAGCCGGCCGCACGTGTCGCTCCAGTTGCTCAAGTCGCTGGCCGGCCGCCTGCGCCGGACCAACGACGTCATGGCCGACCTGGTCTTCACCGACGTTCCGGGTCGTGTGGCCAAGGCCCTGCTGGAGCTGGCCGACAAGTTCGGCAAGGAGGGCGAGGACGGCCTCCACGTGCACCACGACCTCACTCAGGAGGAGCTCGCCCAGCTGGTCGGGGCCTCCCGCGAGACGGTCAACAAGGCACTGGCCGAGTTCGCACTCCGCGGCTGGCTGCGCATCGAGGCCAAGGCCGTGGTGCTGCTCGACGTCGAGCGCATGCGCCGCCGCGCCCGCTAGGCCGGAGCGCAGGCCCGCAGCAGGACGACCGAGGGCCCCGAACCGCCGGGACGTGCACCGTCCCGAGGGTTCGGGGCCCTCGACGTGTGGGGCGCAGAGCCTCAGGGCTCCACGCCGTCGGGGATCTCGCCCATCGACACCAGGTAGCGCAACTGGGCCTTGACCGACCACAGGGCAGCGAACGCGAGCTCTTGGGAGATGTCGGGGTAGACCCGCGCCACGACCTCCTCGGCGGTCCCCGCTCCGGCGTTCACCGCGTCCCGCACCTGCGCCAGACGCGACTCACGGTGGTCGATGTAGTGCTGCAACGCCCGCGCGGGCGCATCGAGGATCGGGCCGTGGCCGGGCAGGAGCACACGCACCCCGTGCTCCTCCACGACGTCGCGCAGCCGGTACAGCGACCGCATGTACGGGGCGAGGCCGTCGTCGCCGTCGATGACGGTCGTGCCGTGCCCCAGGACGGTGTCGCCCGTGAGGAGGGCGCCGTCGGCCTCCAGGAGGAAACAGACGGAGTCGTCGGTGTGCCCGGGGGTGGCCACCACCTCGAGCTCCAGGCCGTCCACCGTGAGCGTCTGGCCGTCCCGCAGGCCTCCTCCCGCGACGCGCACGTCGGGGTCGACGGCGTGGACGGGGGCCCCGGTCAGCTCCGACAGGTACTGGGCGCTGTCGGCGTGGTCGGGATGGCGGTGGGTGAGCAGCCCGGCCTGCACTCGTCCTCCCTGTTCCTGGACGGTGCGGGCCACCCGTTCCAGGTGGCGTTCGTCGTCGGGTCCGGGGTCGACGACCACGACGCCGTGGGAGCCGGGCCCCCGCAGGACCCAGGTGTTGGTTCCGTCGAGCGTCATCGGCCCCGGGTTCGGGCACAGCACACACGTGGCTCGCAGCGTGCCGGAACCGTCGATCCTCATCACACCTCGCTTCGCTCGCGCGAGCCGGCGGGGCCCGAGGGCCTACCCGAGGGCGAACTCGACCCCGCTGGGCAGGACGGCCCAGACCTTTCCGTCCTTCTCCCGGATTTCCGGCTCGATGGGGACGATATCCCGTCGTGTCTCCCAGACCCGGCGCAGGGTTCCCCGCTCGGCGACCTCCGCGCAGTTGGCGACGGTCGGGGGCAGCATGGGCATGCGTCCGGACTCCCACTCGGCCTGGACGGTGGCCGGATCGGTCCACGCGGTCAGGTCGGCCTCACCGCCCACGTCGCGTGCGGCCTGACCGGGCGGGAGTTCGGCCACGAAGAAGTAGGTGTCGTAGCGGCGCTTCTCGGCCTCGGGGGTGATCCACCGGGACCAGGCGTGCAACCATTCGGAGCGCAACACCAGGCCGCGGCGGGACAGCACCTCGGTGAAGGAGCAGGAGCGGTCGATCAGCCCGATGCGGTCGCGTTCCCAGTCCTGGGTGGAGGTGTCGACCGTGATGGCCTCCTCCCCGGCGCGCTCGGGTTCGCTCGCCAGCAGCACGCCGGTCTCCTCGAAGGTCTCGCGGACCGCCGCGCAGACCAGGGCCCGGGCCATCGGCACATCCGTCCCGAGCTGCTGCGCCCATTCGGCCGGGCTCGGACCGGTCCAGGGCAGGTCCCCGTCCGCATCGCGCTCGTCGACCCCGCCACCGGGGAACACGTAGGCCCCCGGGGCGAAGCCCATCGACGCGACCCGGCGCATCAGCAGCACTTCCAGGCCACCGCCGGCCGCTGCCCCCCCGCCGGTGGCGTGCGCAGCAGCATGACGGTGGCAGCGGGACGGGCGGGGGCGACACCGTGCTTCTCGGGCATCGACGCTTCCTCCTTCAGGTCGAAAAGTCGCGCCGGGCCCGGGACGCCGCCTCCCGGATGGGGACGAACCGCTCAGCGGGCCTCGACGATCATCTCAACCTCGACCGGCGAGTCCAGCGGCAGGGCGGCCGCGCCGACCGCGCTGCGCGCGTGCACTCCGGCGTCCCCGAAGACCTTGCCGACCAGTTCGCTGGCCCCGTTTATCACACCGGGCTGGCCGGTGAAGTCGGGGCTGCTCGCCACGAAACCGACGAGCTTGACGACCCTGGTCACCCGGGAAAGGTCGCCCAGCTCGGCCCGCACTGCGGCAATACCGTTGATCGCGCACAGGGCCGCGAGGTCCTGGGCGGTCTCCGGATCGACGTCGGCGCCGACCTTGCCGGTGGTGGGCAGCTCGCCCTCGACGAAGGGGAGCTGACCGGCCACGTACACGTGGTCGCCGGTGCGCACCGTGGGAACGTACGCCGCGACGGGGGCGGCGACCTCGGGCAGAGTCAGCCCGAGCTCGGCGAGGCGCTCCTCGGGCGTGGCCATCAGGCTTCCCGCTTCATGTAGGCGACGTACTGCTGGTTGCGGGGGTCGGTGCCCTCCGGCAGGGGCGCGGGGACGACGGAGACGAGCTCCCAGCCGTCCTGGCCCCAGTTGTCCAGGATCTGCTTGGTGGCATGCGACAGCAGCGCCACGGTCTGGTACTCCCACTTGGTCATACGGCTTCCCCCATCGGTTCGCTTGGCGGCCCCGCGGGACCGCTTCTCGACGCCGCTCACCCTACTTTCCCCACGGCCGGGCACGCGCTGTGGCACGGACCGCCCGGCGCCGCCGTGACCGGCCCGCATAGACTCCCTGGGGTGAGTGAGTGTGAGCACCGATCACCCAGCTCCTGGGACCCGTGCGCCGATGCGCGGCTGCACATCGTCACCGGCAAGGGCGGTACAGGCAAGACCACGGCGGCTGCGGCGCTCGCGACCGCGCTGGCCTCCGGAGGAGGCCGGACCCTGCTGGTGGAGGTCGAAGGGCGACAGGGAGTGACGGCCCTGTTGGAACGCTCCCCCCTCCCCCACGAGGAACGCCCGATGCTGTCGGCTCCGGGCGGCGGCACGGTGTCGGTGCTGGCGGCCGACCCCGAGTCCGCGCTCATGGAGTACCTGGAGCTCTTCTACGGGATGCGCCGGGCCGGCCAGGCACTGACCCGCCTGGGGGCGGTGGACTTCGCGACGACGGTGGCCCCCGGGGTGCGCGACGTCCTCCTCACCGGCAAGGCCACCGAGGCGGTACGGCGGCGCGAGGGACACCGGGGGCGCATGTCCTCGACTCCTCCCGGATCCCCGTTCGCCTACGACGCCGTGGTGATGGATGCACCTCCCACAGGTCGCATCGGGCGCTTCCTCGACGTCAACTCCGAGGTCGCCGGGCTGGCCAGGGTCGGGCCCGTGCACGACCACGCCGAGCGCGCAGCCGAGGTCATCAGGTCCGAGCGCACCAGGGTGCACGTCGTGACGCTCCTGGAGGAGATGCCCGCGCAGGAGACCGCCGACGGCCTCGACGAGATCGCCGGGCTGGGGCTGCACCCCGGCGCGGTGCTGATCAACATGGTGCGTCCGCAGCTGCTGGGCTCCGCCGACGTCGAGGCGGCCCACGCCGGAACCCTTGACCGCGCCTCCCTGGTCGCCGGGCTCGCCGCGGCAGGTCTGCCCGAACCCGGTGACCTCGCCGCGGGGCTCCAGGGCGAGCTGCACACCCACGCCGTCCGCACGGAACTCGAGGAACGGATCCGGGGCGAACTGGCGTCACTGGGACGTCCGGTCCTGGAACTGCCGCGCCTGGCACGCTGCTCCGGTGAGCAGGCCGTCCAGCGCCTGGCCGGCGCGCTGACCGAACAGGGGGTGCGCCGTTGACACCCGAGACCCTGGACGTGGACGGGCTCCTGGACGACCCCGCGCGCCGTGTCGTGGTCTGCTGCGGTTCCGGCGGTGTCGGGAAGACCACCACCGCCGCGGCCCTTGGCCTGCGCGCAGCCGAACGCGGACGCAGGACGGTGGTGATCACGGTCGACCCGGCCAGGCGGCTGGCGCAGTCCATGGGGTTGGAGTCGCTCGACAACACCCCGCGCCGCGTCCCGCTGCCCGAGGGGACCCCCGGCGAGCTGCACGCCATGATGCTCGACATGAAGCGCACCTTCGACCAGGTGGTGGAGGAGCACGCCGATCCCGAACGGGCACGGCAGATCCTGGACAACTCCTTCTACGAGACCCTGTCGACGAGCTTCTCGGGGACGCAGGAGTACATGGCGATGGAGCGCCTCGGCCAGCTGCGGGAGTCCGACGAGTGGGACCTCGTCGTGGTCGACACCCCGCCCAGCCGGTCGGCGCTGGATTTCCTCGACGCCCCCGAGCGGCTGGGCAGGTTCCTGAACGGGAGACTCATGCGCTTCCTGACCGCTCCGGCCGGTTCGGGACCCCTGCGGCTGTTGGGCGCCGGGGTGGGCATGGTGACGTCGGTGATCGGCAAGCTCGTCGGCACACAGTTCCTCAACGATCTGCGCTCGTTCACCGCCGCGTTCGAGACGGTCTTCGGCGGGTTCCAGGAGCGTGCCGAACGCACCTACCGGCTGCTCCAGGACCCGGGAACCGCCTTCCTCGTGGTGGCTGCGCCCGAGCCGGACGCGATGCGCGAGGCGGCGTTCTTCGTGGAGCGCCTGGATTCGGACCGGATGCCGCTGGCGGGCCTGGTGCTCAATCGCACCCATCCCCTCCCGGAGGGGCCTGCCGCACGGCTCGGCCCGGAGGAGGCGGAGCAGGCCGCGGAAACGCTGTCCTGTGACGGGGGGCACCCTGTGGCGGAGGCGGCGCTGCGCCTGCACGCGGAGCGGGCGCGCACGCGCGAGAGGGAACTGCTGCTGCGCGACCGTCTCCTCACGGCGCACCCCGGCGTGCGGGTGACGGAGGTGGCCGCTCTGGCCGGTGATGTGCACGACCTCACGGGGCTGCGATGGGTCGGCGCGCGGTTGGCCGGCGGGGGACCTGCGACCGAGGGGGCCGCCGACGCGGAGTGAGTGTGGCCGGGGACGCCATCCGTCATCCGTCGCCGCTGTTCAGGGGCCCGAGGCGGACTGCGCAGCGGCGTAGCGGGCCGGGTCCTCACCCTGCCTGTCGGCCTGTTCCAGGAGGTCGCCCCAGTCCTGGACGTCCGGATGCTTGCGCAACAGCGCACGCCGCTCACGCTCGGTCATGCCTCCCCACACACCGAACTCGACACGGTGTTCGAGGGCGTCGGTGAGGCATTCGATCCGTACCGGGCAGCCCCGGCACACGAGCTTGGCGGTGTTCTGCGCGGCTCCGCTGACGAACAGCGTGTCCGGGTCGAGCTCACGGCACAAGGCCCGGGTGATCCAATGGTCGGTCCGCATCTGCTGGCACTCCCAAATCGTCGTGCTCGCGGGGTCCAAGAGGTGTCCGCACTCTGGTTGAGTGGAGGGGAAGGCCCCCGTCGTCGGGCAGGGGTGTCCGAATCGGTGCGGCACCGCCCACCCACCCCCGTGGCCTCGAACGTACGGATTCGTGACCCGCGCCAACAGAACCCACTCGACCCACTTTCCATCCAACCGAATATGGCCCGTCCGGGCCATTGCGCAGGGAACCCGCGCCAGGAACGAGGAAGCGGCAGCAGCGGCCCACAAGCCCGGCCAACACGGGGTTCGGGTCCTGGGTGCCGTGACAGGATGGATCCGGGCGAACGGGGCTCGCGACGGTGTGGCGATCGGTGTGGTTCAGACCCGTTCTGGGTGGAACACACCACTTCGAGCGCGCACGGTCACTTAGTCTTGATGGGGTGGGTCAGGGGACATTGCTTCAACGAATCAGCCAATTGGTACTCGTCAGCTCGATAGCCGGGCTCCTGGTCGCCGCGCTGGCCCTCCCGGCCGTCGGCGGCCTCGGGATCACCGCTCGGAACATCGCCGGCGGGTTCTTGGACATGCCGAGCAACCTGGAGACGCCGCCTCCCCCGCAGCGCTCCACCATCTACGACGCCGACGGCGGCGTCGTCGCAGAGATCTTCGACCAGAACCGTGAACTCGTCGAACTCGACGACGTCTCGGACGAGATGGTGCACGCGATCCTCGCCATCGAGGACGCCCGCTTCTACGACCACGGCGGCCTCGACGTCTCCGGCACCCTCCGCGCCGCCATCCGCACCATGGGCGGAAACACCGAGGGTGCCTCATCCATCACCCAGCAGTACGTCAAGAACGTGCAGATCGAAGCGGCCACATCCCAGGAGGAGCTGGACGAGGCACGCGAGGAGACCGTCTCCCGCAAGATCCGGGAACTGCGCTACGCGGTCGCCCTGGAACAGCGGATGAGCAAGGACGAGATCCTCGAGGGCTACCTCAACATCGCCTACTTCAGCGACGGCGCCTACGGCGTGGAGTCGGCGGCCCAGCACTACTTCCAGAAGTCCGCGAGCGAACTCGACATCCACGAGGCCGCCACCATCGCCGGCCTGGTCCGCTATCCCTACCTCTACAACCCGCGCTTCTTCCCCGAACAGAGCCTCGAACGGCGCGACACCGTCATCGACCGCATGTCCTCGGTCGGCTTCATCACCGAGGCCGAGGCCGAGGAGGCCAAGCAGGAGGAGCTCGAGCTCGAACTCGACACTCCCCCCAACGGCTGTGTGCCCAGTGACCAACCCTACTTCTGCGACTACGTGGTCCAGGAGATCGAGAAGGACGAACGCTACGGGCCCAACGAGACCGAGCGGGCACGCTGGCTGCGCACTGCGGGCCTCGAGATCCACACGACCCTGGACCCGCAGACCCAGGAGGCCGGCCAGGAGGCCGTCGACGAGTGGGTCCCCCGTGAGAACGAATCGCGCAAGGTTGCCGCTCAGGTCATCGTCGAACCGGGAACCGGCCGCATCCAGGGCATGATGCAGAGCCGCAACTTCGGCCCGGACGAGGGCAACATCGGTGAGACCTCGATCAACTTCACCACCGGCTCCGACCGGGGCGGCAGCACCGGGTTCCAGGCCGGGTCGACGTTCAAGGCGGTCGCCCTCGCCGCCGCGCTCGACCAGGGGATGCCCTTCAGCACCAACTACGACTCGCCGTCGTCGACGACCGTGACCGGTCAACGCTCCTGCGACGGCGGCTCCCTGCCGTCGTGGTCGCTGAGCAACGCCGGCGAGAGTGACGGTGGCAACCACGACATGGTCTCGGGGACCCAGCAGTCCTCCAACACCTTCTTCGCCCAGCTCCAGGCCGAAGCCGGACTGTGCGAGACCATCGAGATGGCCGAGACCCTGGGCCTGGAACGGGCGGACGGCACGCAGTTCACCGAGAGTGACAACACCCTCGCCAACAACAGCTTCACCCTCGGCAGTGAGGAGATCGCACCGATCGACCTCGCGGGCGCCTACGCGACCTTCGCGTCGGGCGGGGAGCTGTGCGAACCGCAGGCCATCGACCGGATCGTGGACCACCAGTCCGGCACCACGATCGACATCGAATCGGAGTGCGAACAGGTCATCGACGAGGATGTCGCCGACGGGGTGAGCTACCTGCTGTCGCAGACGTTCAGCGGCGGCGGG
>NZ_ANBF01000192.1:31123-50915 GCF_000341025.1 Nocardiopsis salina YIM 90010
CGCCGCCGCCTGGTTCGCCGGCTTCACCCCGCAGATGGCCGGCGCGGTCTTCGTCGGCGACCCGCGCGGCCCGCAGGAGTACCCGCTGCGCAACGTCAGCCTCGGCGGCCGCTCATACGGCCAGGTCTACGGCGGCACGATCCCCGGCCCGATCTGGCAGGAGACCTTCGAGGGCGCCCACGAGGGCCTCGACGAGGAGAGCCTGGCCTCGGCACCGTCGCAGTTCGGCTCCACCTCCGGCGGGGGCGGCGATTCCGACGACGACCCGGACGAGGACGCCAGCCCGACCAGCGACGACCAGGGCGTGCCCAACGTCGTCGGCCAGGACGAGTCCGAGGCGGTCTCGAACCTGGAGGACGCCGGCTACGAGGTCAGTGTCTCCGGCACCCGCGTGGCCTCCGACCAGTCCGAGGGCACCGTCGCCAGGGTCAACCCCGACCCGGGTACGACGTTGCCGGAGGGCGCGACCGTCAACGTGTTCCTGAGCGAGGGCGGCGGCACAGCTGCGGGTGACGAGGGACCGGAGCCGGTGCAGCCGGCCCTGCCCACGACACCGCGCGAGCGGCTCTTCTAGTCGTCCCGCACAAGCAGGCGCCCGGCACCGGGAACAACCCCGGTGCCGGGCGTTCGTCGTGGGGAAATCAGCCGGCGAGCTGCCGCTTGACCTCGGCCGCCACACGGGAGCCCTCGGCCCGGCCGGCCACGCGCGGGTTGACCACCTTCATGACCTGGCCCATCTGCTTGGGTCCCTCTGCGCCGGTCTCACCGATGGCGGCGGAGACGAGCTCGGACAGTTCGCCGTCGGTAAGCTGCTTGGGCAGGTAGTCCGAAATGACCTCGCTCTCGGCCCGCTCGGCCGCGGCCTGGTCGGACCGGCCTCCCTGGTCGAACGCCTCGGCCGCCTCACGGCGCTTCTTGGCCTCGCGGGTCAGCAGCTTGGTCACCTCGGCGTCGTCGAGGTCGTGCTGGGAGGACCCCGCGGACTCCTCAGTGGAGATGGCGGCCAGCACCATGCGCAGGGTGCCCGTACGCACCTTGTCGCGCTCCTTGATGGCGGCGGTCAGGTCGTTCTTGAGGCGGTCTTTGAGTTCGGACATGGCACAGATCCTACGGTGGCCGGAAGGCGGCCACCATCCGTTTCCCGTCCGGTGCCACACGCCGGCGGCGGCCCCACGATCGACGACGAAGGAGAACCCCGGATGGGCGACGACCGACGACTCACACGCCGGCTCGGGCGGGCGGCGGCCGTGACCGGTGCCGTCGGGGCGGCGGGACTGTTCTACGCCTCGGTCATCGAGCGCAACTGGTTCCGTCTGCGCCACTACGAACTCCCCCTGCTGCCGCCGGGGAGCCCGCGCCTGCGGGTACTGCACCTGGCGGACGCGCACCTGACGCCCGGGCGGCGGATGCTCATCGACTGGATCCGCGGGCTGGAGGAGTACGAACCCGACGTCGTGGTCAACACGGGGGACTCTCTGGCCCACCGCGATGCCGTCGGTCCCTTCATCGACGCGCTCGGGCCGCTGCTCGACCGTCCCGGCGCGTTCGTCCACGGCTCCAACGACCTCTTCTCACCGCAGTTGAAGAACCCGGCGCGTTACTTGTGGCGCACCAGCAAGCACGACTACTCCAAACGCCGCGTGCCCGACCTGCCATGGCGCGACCTGGGTTCGGCGATGACCTCCGCGGGGTGGCTGGACCTCAACAACCGCAAGGGACACCTCAAGGCCAACGGGGTCTCGGTGGCGCTCGCGGGGGTGCACGACTCCCACATCAAGCTCGATCGCTACGACGAGGTGGCCGGCCCCGCCGACCCTGACGCCGACGTGCGCCTGGGTGTGCTGCACTCGCCCGAGCCGGCGAACCTGTCCCGCTTCAGCGACGACGGGTACCAGCTGCTGCTGGCCGGGCACACACACGGCGGCCAGCTGTGCCTGCCCTACTATGGGACGCTCGTGACCAACTGCGGGATCGACCGGCAGCGCGCCTGGGGGCTGAACCCGTACGAGGGCTCCTGGCTGCACGTGTCCGGCGGTCTGGGCACCTCGCCGTACGCACCGGTGCGGTTCTGCTGCCGCCCGGAGGCCTCGCTCCTGGATCTCTTGCCCTCTGCCTGAACCCCGGCGGCCCCCGAGCACCGACGCCCGGAGCCGCCGATGTGCGAAGCACTCCTGAAGTCCGCTAGAATTGTGGACGTTGCTTCGGGGTGTAGCGCAGCTTGGTAGCGCGCTTCGTTCGGGACGAAGAGGTCGTGGGTTCAAATCCCGCCACCCCGACAGAGGCAGAAGGCCCGGTGAGGTTCGTCCTCACCGGGCCTTCTGCATTTCGGGACCGTGTCACGGCCCCGACAGCGGACGGGCTCGACGAGCGTCAGGGGCGGCGCGTCGTGCCCGGCCGGTCTCCACGACAGTTACCGGGACGTGCCCAGGTAGGCGAGGATTCCTGTGACGGCAGCGCGGGTGCCGGTGGTCAGGGTCGGTTCCAGGACGGGGCCGAAGTACGGAGAGTGGTTCACCGGGGGCTCACCCTCGCTGAGGTCGAACCCGCCGAACATCCAGAAGACCGAGGGCGCCCCGATGGAGTCGGCGAGGTGGCCGAAGTCCTCGCTCCCCATCAACGGTCGGGAGACGGCCACGTTCTCATCGCCGAGCTCGGCCCGCAGCGCGGACTCGACACGCTCGGTCTCGTCCAGGTCGTTGTGGCAGCGAGGGAAGGTGTAGATCTCCTCTACGAGCGGCTCCGGGGCGCCTGAGACGGCAGCCTCGCCGGTCGGGGTGGTCATTCAGCGGCCTTCTTCCGGGGATTCGGTGGCGTGGGCGTCGGGGTGGGAGGGGCCCCGGAGTCACGGGGCGGGCGACGGTCACGCAGGAACCAGGCCAGGACCATCGTCACCACCACGCACAGAGCCGTGGCGTACATGTCCAGCCCCGGGAGTACCGGGATCAGGACGAACTGGATGAGAAGCGCCGAGACGACCGCGATGGCGGTGGGACGGGGACGGCGCATCGTGGCCTTGGACAAGAACGCCCCTCTTTTCTGTGACGGGCGACACTTTTTCTTGCCCCTGTTCCAGACACCCTTCGGCAGGTGCGCCGGTGGTGGCAACACCCGATGGGAAAAGCCACGAAGATGGCCATTTCCGCCAATATGGCTCCCCCCCCCCCCCTGATGTTCCTAACCGTCGGACCACAGCGGAGACTGGGCCACACAAGCCCGGAAGATCCGGCAGGCCCCGGACGACCTGCCAGGTCTCCCGACGGACCCAGCAGACGCCGCAGTGGCGAAGGAGCCGGCAAGCGACCATGAACGAGATCCAGCAGATGTCCGCCACCGACCTGGTGGGCGCGATCCGCCGTCGCGAGGTCTCCGCGCTGGAGGCCGTCACCTCGCACCTGGAACGGATCGACGCGGTCAACCCCGCCACCAACGCCGTGGTCACCGTGGAACCGGAACAGGCCCTCGCCTCCGCTGACGCCGCTGACCGGCTCACAGGCTCCGGGGCCGACTTCCCTCCCCTGCACGGGCTGCCGATGACCCACAAGGACACCCACGCCGTGGCCGGGATGCGCAGCACCAACGGCTCCCGGGTTTTCGCGGACCTGGTACCGGCCGAGGACGACACCGTCGTCGCCCGACTGCGCGCCGCGGGCGTCGTCGCCACTGGGAAGTCGAACGTGCCGGAGTTCGGGGCCGGTTCGCACACCTTCAACGACGTCTTCGGTACCACCACCAACCCCTATGCCCCCGCACGAAGTGCGGGCGGTTCCTCCGGCGGGGTGGCCGCGGCCGTCGCCTCCGGCATCCAGCCGCTGGGAGAGGGCTCGGACATGGGCGGCTCGCTGCGCATCCCGGCGTCGTTCTGCAACGTGGTGGGGTTCCGTCCGTCCTACGGGGTGGTCCCCGCGGAGTCGGTGAACAACGACTGGGCGTGGCTGGGGCGTACCGGCCCGATGGCCCGGGAGGTCTCCGACATCGCCCTCTTCATGTCCGCCGTCGCCGGCCCCTCGGACCGGGTCCTGCCCCCGGCCCCGCTGACCGGTGCCGACTTCGCCGGTCCGGTGCTCGGGGACCTGAGCGGCGTACGGATCGCCTGGAGCCCGGACTTCGGGCTCGAAATCCCCGTGGAGCCGGAGGTCCTGGAGGTTCTCACCCGGCAGTTGCACGTCTTCGAGGAGGCCGGCGCGACTGTGGAGGAGGCCGCACCGGACCTCGCCGGCGCCGACGAGGTCTTCCGGACCACCCGCGCCATCGACTTCGCCTCCGCCCTGGGCCCACTGGTGCGTGAGCACCGGGAGCTCATCAAGCCCGAGGTCGTCTGGAACGTGGAGTCCGGGTGGGAGCTGACCGCACAGCAGATCATGGACGCGACCGCCACGCGCACCCGGCTGGCCGCTGCCGTCCGCGCCTTCTACTCGCGCTACGACCTCTTCCTGAGCCCGGGAGCTCAGGTGGTCCCCTTCGACGCCCGGCTGCGCTACCCGTCGGAGATCAACGGGTCGAAGCCCCAGACCTACCTGGACTGGATGCGTTCGGCCTGCGTCCTCTCGGCCACCGGGCTCCCTGTTCTGGCGATGCCGGCCGGTTTCACCCCGTCCGGGCTCCCCGTTGGCTTCCAGATGGCCGTGAACCACTACCGGGACGTGGAGCTGCTGCGCTACGCCAAGGCCTTCGAGGACCGTACGCGCTTCGTCGACCGCCGACCGGAGACCGGGGCCGGGCAGTACGAGCACGCGGTGGTGACGGTGGCCGCCGAGTGAGCACGCTCCGGGACAGTGACCGAGGCGCCCCGCGCCCGGACGGGACGCCTTCAGCCGACGGGCAGCATCCTTCCTCCGCGCTTGCGGGCGTGCAGCAGCAAGGTGGTCTCGACGCTCTCGGCTCGGGCGGCCCAGGCCGACTCGGTGGTGAACCGGTAGAGCGCAGCGTTGTCCGGGAGCGTCACGTTGGCGACGAGCTGGTGGTCGCCCGCCAGCGCGGCGGCGTACCGTACCTCCCTCTGCGCGGACAGTTCCCGGCCGATCCCGTCCACCCGATTCGGTGCCGCACGGATCCACAGCATGGCTTCCATGGGCAGTCCCACCATCGCGGGCTCCACCAGGGCGCGCAGGTGGACGTGGCCGTGCCGCAGCAGCCATTCGGTGCGGCGGGCNGGCGATCTCCTCGTAGCCGGCCCGCCCGTTCTCGGCCAGTACCTCCGCGATCCGCAGGTCCTGGGGTGTGAGTTCGGAAGCGACCGGCAGCTCGGTGTGGTCGGTGGAGTACTCGGAGGACAGTGCGGCGATCTGAGCCTCGCTCAGCGGCCCGGAGCGCCAGCCGCGGATCGTGCGGAAGTAGCGCAGGACCGGGTAGCTGACCGCGGTCAGCAGGCCCACGGTGGCGGGGACCTCAGTGCCGAGCACCTGGGGAGTCTCCCTGACTCGAACATCAGCTCTGCGACGCAGTCGGTGGCACCCGTGGTCATGTAGGCGAAGGTGCAGTCCGAGCGCTGGGCCAGCGACTCGGTGGCTGTTCGCGCGGTCCCGGGAGAGCAGCTGACCCGCAACACCGCGGCATCCGCGTGGGGCAGTATCCCGACGACGGCCACGGCTCCGGAGGCCAGCATTGCGCTCCCGCGCCGGGCCACTGTGCGCTCGGGTTCGGCCAGCACGGCGGCGATACTGCGCCACGAGGCGCGCCCGTCGACCTGCAGCGCTGCTGCTATGCGCTGCTCCAACCCGTCCAGGGCCCGGGTCATCTCAACACGCTTTCCACGGGGCCAGCCTAGGGAACGGTCGGCGCCCCGATCCCCGGAGGGGTTCCGGAGTCCGGGCCGGCGCATCCTGACCGCAGAGGATTCCGCTCTCTTTCCGGGTTCGGAACGAGGAGGCCGCAGGTCCACCCTGACGACCACGAAGGGCCGGTCCCGCGGGGCCGGCCCTTCGTCGTTCCCGGGAGTTGCCCCGGGAACCCGGGGGTTACAGAGCGCCGACGTTGACGTCGATGCAGGCGTAGAAGGAGTTGTCGGTGTCGGCGACGTTCCAGCGGGCGAGGATGGTCTGCTCGCCGCTGTAGCCGGACAGGTCGACGTCGTGGGTGAAGTTGGACGGCGGCTGGGCCCCGCCCTCGTCGAAGCTGTCGACCAGGTCGCCGTCGATGAAGTACTCCCACTCGGCGGTGGAGTGCGCAGCAGTGATGGTCCACTCCAGGCTCGCGGTCGTGCCCACGGGTGTGACGTCCCAGCCGTAGCTGTCGTCGTCGAGCTCGGAGAAGGCCTCGTTGCCGCCGGAGCAGCTCATCAGACCGGAGGGCCCTTCGACGCTCTGCGGTTCCCACTGGATCGGGCCGCACTCGACGACACCGGCAGCGCACTGGGCCTGTCGGCTCGGGGGGTCGGAGACGTAACCGTGCGCGCTGGCGGTGCCGGCGGGCATGAGGGCGAAGATCAGCGCGGTGGATCCGGCGACCGCGGCAGAGGAACGGAGGACTCGGTTCTGCATGAGGGGGAAGCCCTTCTGTCGGGTCACGGCCTCTGAGGGGGTCTCTGGGCCGCAGCGGGGGTGACCCGGGCCCGTCGGCCCAGGAGGGCGGAGCTCCGGCGCGGGGTCGGATATGCACCCGCACCGACGCGGACGGTGTCGTCCCGGTGCTCTCCGGGCGTCCCCGGAGAGCACCTTCCACCCGGTTCGCAAAACAGTAAACAGTCCTTATAGAAGCGTCAAGGCTCTGTTCCTGTCTTGTGCACGCGGGGGCACGCAGTGCCACCCCCGGCAGCTCGACACGGGCATCGGGGCCGACGCACTGGTACGCGCGGCACGACCGCGCAAGGGGCACTTCGAACTGGAAATATTATTAACAGATCAGGGTGTGGTCTGTTCGGGACTCCATCGACACGGAACCCGGCCCTCACCCGCAGGACAGACTTTCCTCACCAGACGTGCGAAGGATCCTCGGCCCCCGGCGACCGCCTCTCGAGCGCTTCGCGGGCGAGCTTCGCGTCGGACAGCTCGAGATCGGTCAGGAGCCGCTCGGCCGAGGCCAGCAGCGCGCACGCCCGCTCGTCGTCGACCACCGGCGCGGGCAGACCCCCCAGGGCGAGCGCGGCCTTGGCGCGGATGTACTGCTCGTCGCGTTCTTCCGCCAGACGCAGCGCCTTGTCCAGGGCCCGGGCCGCCTCGGTGTCGCGCCCGGCCGCGGCGTAGGTGATCCCGAGGTCGGCCAGAATCTCCGCGTCACCGCTGTGGTCACCCACGGAATCGGCCAGGTCCAGAGCTGTGGCGTGTTCCTCCACCGCGCGGCCCCAGTTCCCCGAGATCCGGTGGACGTTGCCGAGGGAGTTGTGCACGTAGATCCGATTGCCGGCCAGGGACAGCTTGATCGACAGCGCCAACGCCTCCTGGAGGTCGGCGAAGGCCCCGTCGGTGTCGCCCAGCCAGGCCCGGGCCTCACCCATCACACGGCGGTTGTGCGCGGCCGTCTCCTCCCGGTCGGTGCCGGAGGCGCGCTCCATGGCGCGCTCGGCGCAGTGGAGAGCCTCCTCGTACTGACCCAGGCTCTGCCGCAGCACGGCCAGGTTCCCCCACTGCAGGGACTCGATACCGGAGTTGCCGACCGCCGCCGCGTGCTCGAGGGCCTCCTCGATCGCTTCGGCCGACTCCCCGAAGCGCCCGACGCGCTCGTAGACCATGCCCAGGTTGGCGTTGACGCGCAGGATCCCCATGCTGTCGCCGAGCTCGAGGAGGATCTCACGCGCCTGGGTCAACAGGTCCAGGGCCTCCCCGAATCTGCCCGAGATGTAGTGCGCGATCCCGAGTCCGATCAGGGTGACCGCCCGCCCCCGGCCGCTGCCCTGGCGCTCGCTCACCTGCAGCGCACGCTGATGCGAGCTGACCAGGAGCGCCATGTGCCCCCGCAGGGCGTAGAACCGCCACACGAGGTCGGCCATGCGCCAGGCCTGGTCACCGAAGTCCCCGGAGGCGAAGAACTCGATGGCGTCGGCGAGGTTCTCGTGGTGGAGCGAGAACCACTCCTCCGCGTCGTCACGGGTCGACAAGTCGCTGCGGTGAGCACGCAGCGGGGCGGCCTCGTCCTCCTCCGAGACCCGGGGCCCGAGCAGGTCGGCGCCCCGCTGAGCAGTGTCGAGATAGTAGTGCGCCAGCGCCAATCGGGCGGCGTCGACGGGCTCCCGGCCGAGCACCGGGACCGCGCGGATCCGGCAGAAGTCCTTGATGAGGTCGTGCAGGCGGTAGACGTCGCCCTGAGGCTCGGAGAGCAGGTACATACCGACGAGCTCCTGGAGCATGTCGTCGGCCTCGCCCACGTCGAGGCCGAGCAGCGCCGCCGCCCCGGTCAGGTCGACGGTGTCGCCGATCATCGTGCCCAGGAGCAGGAACGCATGCCGCTGCTCGGCGTTGAGGCTCTGGTAGGACAGGTCGATCGCAGACTCGACGCTCTGCCCCTCCACCTGCAGCTCGCGCAGCCGCCGGTCGCGTTCGCCCAGCCGACGGGCCACGTGCGCGAACGACCAGCGTGGCCGGCTGAGCATTCGCCCGGCCACGACCCTCAGCGCCAGGGGCAGACCGCCGCACAGACGGGCGATGGCTCGGGCGCTGTCGGCCTCCTCCTCCACGCGGGACTCCCCCAGCACCTTGGACAACAGTTCCAGGGAGGAGTCCTCGTCGAACATCCCGAGGGAGACGAACTGGGCTCCGCTGATGCCGCTGACGTCCTTGCGCGCGGTGATAACGGTCAGCGACCCCGGGGAGGAAAGCACGAGCGGACTGACCTGCGTGACGTTGAAGGCGTTGTCGAGGATCAGCAGCACGCGGCGATCGGCCATCGTGGCACGCCACAGGGCGGAGCGCTCGTCCAGGGAGTCCGGAACGGCCTCGGGTGCCACCCCCACCGCCCGCAGGAGGGCCCCGAGCGCCGCGGCGGCGCTGAGCGGTCCGCGGTCGGTGTTGTAGCCGTACAGGTCGATGAAGAGCTGGCCGTCCGGGTAGTGCTCGGCGGCCTCGTGGCCGAAGCGTACGGCCGTGGTGGTCTTGCCCTCGCCGCCGGAACCGGTGAGCACGCAGACCTGCGCGCGACCGCCCCCGTCCACCAGGGCACGCATGCGGGACAGGTGCTCCTCGCGTCCGGTGAAGTCCGGCAGGTCGCGGGGCAGATCGTTGCGGACGACGTAGGTCTCGGCCGCCGCGGGTTCCTCGGAGACCGGACGCACGGCGGGCGGGGACTCCTCACGGAGGATGCGCGCGTGCAGGCTCATGACGTCGGCGCCGGGGTCCACGCCCAGCTCCTCGGCCAGACCGGACCGGAACTCCTCGTAGGCGGAGAGTGCCTTGGCCCGGTCGTTGTCGTGCCACAGCGCCGTGATGAGCAGGTGGTGGAGGCGCTCGCGGAAGGGTTCCCCGCGGGTGAGCGGGGTCAGGCGTGCGACGACGTCGCCGGCGCGGCCGAGGGCGAGAGCGTGTTCGGCCCACGCGATGACGGCGGCCCACCGCTCCTCCAGCAGAGGCGTGACCACCGAATAGGCGAGGTCTTCGGACCCGATCCCGGAGAAGGGGGTGCCGCGCCAGCACCGCAGAGCCTCCTCGAGCAGGTCGGCGGCTTCGGCTGCGGAGGCCTGCGCCGCGCGTGCGCGCAGACCCCGGAAGCGGTGCAGGTCGACGCTCGCGGGGTCGGCATCCAGCACGTAACCGCCGGGGGTGGTGGCGATGGACCCGGGCAGCAGGCGTCGGAGGTGGGAGATCTGGACCTGGATGACCGACCGGGCGGTGCGGGGCGGGTCGTCGCTCCAGAGATAACCGATGAGCTGGTCGAAGGTGACCTCGCGGCCGAGGTGCACCAGGAGCGCGCCGAGCACACACCTCTGGCGCGGTCCGCCCACCGTGACCGGGCGACCGTCGTCCCAGACGGTTATGGGGCCGAGCACACTGAATTCCACAATGGGTCAGCCTAGCAAGGTGAATTGGCGCAAAGGAGAAATGCACACAAGAAAGCGGCCCCGAGTACCCCCCTCCAAAACGATACTCGGGACCGGGTCCGTGCCCGTCCGTGGACGGTCGGTTCATGGTCCGTTCGGTGGACACCTCCATCGGGCGCCCGCCGAGCGGGTCCTATTTCTCCTGCGAGGGAGACTCCTCCGCGGGGGGCTCCTCGTCCGGCTGGTCCTTGCCGGGCTCGGGCTCCTCCAGGGGGCGCATCTTCGCGGCCGGCAGGACGCCGGCCACGATGCGCTCGAACTCCTCGTCCACGGTGAGCATCTTCGGCACTCGAACTCCTCTTCTCACAGCGCTCGCGTAGATCCGCAATGTGGCTCTACGCCGTCGATCGATCATCATCGGCCCCGTCTCCGGGCGGCGAGGCCACCCGCGGTGCCTCCGCCTTCACGAACACCGCGGGTGGCCCTGTGCCCAGCGATCGTCGCGTCGGTGTGACTCCCGCGAGCCGTCCTCTCGCGGGCACCGTCCGCGTCGAACACCTTTGACACTAGAGAGATCTTCTTACAGGAAGCTTTCAGTCCACTTTCAGGGGGCGGAGGACCGAATGGATCACCGACGGTCGCGCGGTGAGCACACTATGCCCACCACGTGAATCGGTGAAACTCCGTCCCTCATCGCAGGCAGGAGGCCCCGAAGAATCCCTCAGGGCGCCCGCCCTTTACGGTCGGACACCGTATCGACAAATGACATATCCGATACCCGTTCACCGGGGCCGAACCCGGGAACCACTCCGATTCGCGCTCTCCACAAGGCATGATCGTGCCTGGAACGTCGTTGTGCAGAGGACGGGGCACGACAGACCGGATGCGAAGGAGGACTGCCCGTATGCAGGACGGTGACGGCAACGGCTGGGTGCGGCTGCCCGACGGCTCCTACCGATGGGGCCTGTACGGAGCGGCGGGCCTGCTGCTCCACGCCACCGACACCCGCGGGGCCGGGCACGTGTTGCTGCAGCACCGGGCCGGATGGACCCACATGGGCGGGACCTGGGGCATCCCGGGCGGCGCACGCAACCGCGACGAGACCCCGCTCGAGGCGGCTGTACGCGAGTTCCGCGAGGAGGTCGCCGGCGACCTGTCCGGGTACACGGTCCTGGGCACCTACGAACACGACCTCACCCAGTGGCGCTACGACACGTTCCTGCTGGGGTTGCCGTCGATGGCGCCGTTCCACGCAGGTAACTCCGAGAGCAACGAGATCCGTTGGGTCCCCGTGAGCGAGGCCGAGTCGCTCCCCCTGATGCCGGCCTTCCGCACCGCATGGCAGGATCTCAGGCCCGGTCTGGAAGCCGCTCCCGCGGGCGGTTCGGCCTCGGGCACGGGCACTTCCTGAACCGCTGGTTCGTTCTCACCCCGAGGCCCCGTTCCCCGGACCCCGGCATCTCGGACCCCACTCGGGGGAAAGTCAGGGGCAGGCCCTGATGCACCCGGAGCCAGAACATTGCATGCTGAAAGGGACGACCCGGTCAAGAACGGGCGTCACGCGAATCGACTGGAGCGGTAGTCATGACGCTGGAGCGCGGTAGCGCATTCACCCCGGTCGCCTCGGCGACGATGGTCTGGCCCTGGGGACTGTCCATCATGGGCGGCGCTGCGGGCGGCGCCCTGTTCTTCCTTCTGAACCTCGGTACCGGTGCGCTGGCCTCCGGCATCGGGGCAGCCGTGATCTTCTTCGCGCTGTTCGGCGGTGTCGGCGGCGTGGTCAGCAAGAAGAGCGACCGCCGCGGCCGCCGCTGGGCCGCGAGCTACCCGTTCCGTTACGCCGCCGTTCCCGGCGTCGTCGGCGGTGCGGGCTACGGCCTCCTGCAGATGATCACCGGATCGGTCCTGGGCGGCCTGTTCGGCGGGCTGTTCGTGGCCGCCGCCATCTGGATCACCGTCGGTCTCATCGCGACCCTGGTCGGCGAGAAGAAGTGACCGCGAACGCACGTGTCCGTCCCCGGAGCAGTCGACCGATCGGGTGACGAACGCGTCAGCCCACGGCGAACGCCCCGCTGCGGTGGGGCGTTCTTCCGTGTACGGCCCCTTCGCCGGGCGGAAGTACACGCGAGAGTCTCCGATCCGCGTGGTCTCGGTCGAGGGGAACGCCTAAGCTCGACAGGTCTGCCGAATGTTCGCGCAGGCGACGTTCGGGGACGAGGCCGTCCGCACGCACACCCACGGGAGACGACCGGCGCCGATGACTGAAGCTGCCCGTCAGAAGATGGTCGAGCGGGTCCGAGGGCTCCTTCGCATGGCGGAGGACCCCTCGGTCACCGATGCCGAGAGCCAGGCCTTCACCGCCAAGGCCGCCGAGCTCATGACCCGCCACGCGATCCAGGAGGCCGAGGCCCGCGCAGAACGGGGCGAGGAACCGGACGCGATCAGCCGCATGGACCACGTGGTCACCGGTGTGGGCGGGCACGGCAAGGCCCGCGTGAAGGCCCTGGCCGATATCGCGGCCGCCTACGGTTGCCAGTCGGCGGTGCGCGGCAACACCTCCGACACCACCGACCGCACCATCATCCTGGTGGGCACGGTGGACGCCCTGGAGGCCCTGCAGCTGCTCTTCCCGTCGATCTCCAACCAGATGGAGGCCTCGGCGAAGTTCATGAGTTCGACGCACGTGGCCGACATCAGGGAGCTGCGCAATTACACGCGTTCGGAGCTGGAGACCGAACGCAAGCGCTACTACCGCTCGTTCGTGCGCGCCTACGGTCAGGCCGTCGCCGAACGCATCCGTGAGTTCCGGGCCCGAATGCAGGAGAACGCCGGGAACCCCGGGGCGGACGGGGATTCCGAGGAGCAGGGTTCTCAGGAGTCCTCCCGCGGTGCCGACCTCGTTCTGCGCGAGGACGTGCACCGGGTGCAGGAGGAGTTCCAGAAACAGTTCCCGCAGTTGCGCAAGCACCGGCCAGAGCGCACGCACAGCGCCGCCGGCTATCGTGCCGGGTACCGCCGGGGTCGCCAGGCGGAGCTGGGGCTGGAGACAACCGTGGAGAGCGGCGAGAAGGACGCCTCGTCCCTTCCGGAGAACGCCGAAAAGGCCGGGCAGGGTTCCACACGCTGACGTGAGCCCCTCCCCGGGGGCCTCTGAGCGGAAGTTGTCCACAGGCTGTGCACAAGGCACGCCAGAAGGCATTTCCGCACGTCATGCCGGAATTTCCAGGACAGATGCTGCCTGATTCGGCTCTTTCCAGGGATGATGACCCTGGGTTGTCCACAGGCCCAGGAGACTGCCTGTGGATAACTTTGTGGACAAGTGGGAACCGCCGACCGCAAGGCCGAAAAAGGGCAGTTCAGGACACCCGCAACGGTTGCACCAGGTACCGGAAGGCCGGGTCCCGGTCCTCGCCCTCGGGCAGGTCGGTGAACACCGCGGGTTTGGTGGGCTCGGTGAAGTTGAGCCGGGCCCGCTCCGTCTCCACCCCCGACAGGCCGTCCAGGAGGTAGTCGGGACGGAAGGCCAACCGCAGCGGGTCGCCCTCGTAGTCGACCTCGATCGCCTCGACCGCCTGGGCGTCGTCGCCGGACCCGGCCTCGAGCACCACCTCGTCCTCGGAGAACGCGAGCCGCAGCGGGGTGGTGCGGTCGGCGACCAGAGCCACGCGTTTGACGGCCTCGAGCAGGGGAGCGACTGTCACGTGGGCGCGCCCGGAGAACCCGGCGGGGAACCACGAGCGGTACTTGACGAAGTCACTGTCGATGAGGCGCGTGGTGGTACGGCGCTCTCCGCTCTCGAAACCGATCATGCCTTCGCCCGGGGACAGGCTCACGCCCTCGCCGACGGTGACCGTGGACAGCGCGATGTCGACGTTCTCGCCCGTCACGAGCCCGCGCACGGTGTCGGAGAGCGTACGCGCAGGTACGAGCGCGGCCACGTCGATCGAGGTGTCGGAGGGCAGCCACCACAGCTCGCGCACAGCGATGCGGTAGCGATCGGTGGCGACCACGCTCAGGCTGTCGCCGGAGAAGTCGAGGTAGGCGCCGGTGAGCATGGGCAGGGTGTCGTCGCGGCTGGCCGCCGGCGTTACCTGGCGGACCGCCTGTGTGAGCGCCTGAGCCGGAACCGAACCGATGCGCGGGGGCATGCCGGGCAGGCTGGGGTAATCCTCGAGCGGCATGGTGATGAGGGTGAACCGGGCCGCGCCGCCGCTGATGAGCACACGCGAACCCTCGCTCCGGATCTCGACCGGGCCCTCGGGGAGGTTGCGCACGATCTCGGCCAGGAGGCGGCCGGGGATCAGAGCGCTGCCGCCCTCGTCCACCTCGGCCCGGACCGAAGCGCGGGTGGAGACCTCGTAGTCGAACCCCGACAGACGCAGGGAGGGGCTGTCCTCGGGCGCTTCCAGACGCATGCCGGCGAGCACCGGGACAGCGGGGCGTGCGGGCAGGGCCCGTGCGGTCCAGGCGACCGCGTCGGCGAAGGCGTCGCGGTCCAGTCGCAGTCTCACTGCGGGGCCTCCTCGTCGGTGGTTGCGTGTGGCGACACGTTAACCGGAGGCCCCGACTGAACCGGGAAGATGTGTCCGGCCGGAACCGGCCGGGCCCGGGCTCACTTCTTGTTGGGACGCAACGTCCACACGACGGTCATACGCCCGGTGACCGTGCCGTCGTCGGTGCGGAGCTCGATCTCGACGGGGAACTCGGGGCGCTCGCCCTCGTCGAGCTCGGCCACGATCTCGTCGCGGTCGCGGCCCAGCTTCGCGTCGGCGGTGACGTCGCCCATGGCGAGCTTGAGGTAGCGGATCTCCGCGCTGACGGCCAGCGGAACAGCGCGCTCGAGCTGGTCGCCGAAGGTACCGATGACGATCGCGCCGGAGGCGGACTCGGCCAGGGTGAACATGGCGCCCGCGTGCGGGCCGCCGACGTGGTTGTGGTGGTCGCTGTTGTCGGGCAGGCGCATCACGGCATGCCCGTGGTCGAGGTCGGTGAAGGTCACACCCAACGTGCGGGCGAAGGGGACCGAGGCGAGGAAGCCGGACTTGACCATGTCCGCCGTCTCAGCGTTCATCTGTGTCATGCCAGTCATGTTACTCACAGGTAACACGAGTGCGCCACCCTCGGGAACCCACACTCCTCACGGCATCCACACGCGCGCGTGGGCTACCATGACTGGCGGAGACGCGGTTCTCCCCCAGGAGGGTTCGCATAGCGGCCGAGTGCAGTGCTCTTGAAAAGCACCAAGTCCTTGACGGGGCTTCGTGGGTTCAAATCCCACACCCTCCGCACAGACCGGGGCCGGTGGCAACGCCACCGGCCCCGTCGCGTTTCGACCGACCTTCAGCCCCGTCGGAGCGACAGGACGGCCGCCTCCAGCCGGAACCCGACCGCGAGCAGGGCCAGAACCACCGTTGCCAGACCCAGCCAGGGCGCCGGGACCACGGCGTAGGCGAGCAGTACCAGGACGCACATCACCGTGAGCACGACCCCCCAGGCACGGGCCCACGAGGCGGTCGAGCGGTCGGGAGGACTCGTCGGACTCTGCACCATGCCTTCAGTCTCCACCCCCGGGTGGGGCCCCGGGAGGCGGCCCCGACGTGATGGACGCGCGGTGACACGTCGGTGAGCACCCCTCGAAACCTCCGTGCCGCACCCCCTCCATTCGCTTCCCGGCGGGCATAGTGGGCCCCGCATCCCCCGCAGTGAAGGCCCCCAGACTTCGGGAGACCCTGTGGACACGAACCCGATCCGCGGCTTCGTAAGAAGGCACCCGGCGCTAAGGCAGGCGGTGCGGAGGATCCGCGGCCGTCTTCCCCCTCGTCTCGGCGGGATCGACCCGTCCGGGGTGCCGGGTCGGCGCAGCTTCGAGCTGGCCCTGCCCCGGCGCGGGGACGGACGCTCCCCGGCCCCAGGTCCGGCGTCGCTGTCCCTGAACGCACCGAGCGGGCTCTGGGTCCCGCGGAAACTCGAACAGGACGGGCTCTCCGGGTTCGAACCCGAGACCCTCGCCTGTTTCCTCGCCACCCTGGACCACGCCGGCCCGGGAGCGGTCCTGGACGTGGGCGCGAACGTCGGGGTTTACGGCCTGCTCGCCGCCACACAGAGCACACGCCCGGTCCGGGCCTTCGAACCCACACCGCAGATCGCGGACACCGCGCGGGAGCTGGCCGCCGCCAACGGCCTCCGGGTCGAGGTGGCCGAGATGGCGCTGGGCAACCGCACAGGCCACGCCTCATTCACGCTCTCCTCCACCTCCGACGCCTCCAACTCCCTCGCATCAGGGTTCCGCCCCGAGGCGGGCCGCATCGAGGTGCGCGTGGACACTCTCTCCCGCTGGTGCGAGCGCAGCCGCACCACTCCGGCCGTGATCAAGATCGACACCGAGACCACCGAACCGGACGTCATCGCCGGAGGCCTGGAGACGCTGCGCGAGTACCGACCGTGGATCTTCTGCGAGGTCCTACCGGGGCACGGGGTGGAGGAACGCCTCATGGAGCTGCTGCACCCGCTCGGCTACAGCTGGTACCAGCTCGGCGACGAGTCCCCTCCCCCGGAGCGCACGGTGATCGACGGCCGGATCGCCGACGGCGCCCAGCGCATGTGGCTCTTCGCGCCCGAGCCGCCCGCCGACGCCCTGTGGGAGGACACCCGCGCCTGGCGCCGCGCCCTCGACGTCTGCCACCCGGCGGCCGCCGCCCACCGCAGCTGAGACCCCTGGACGAACGAAGGCCCCCGCCGCAGCGGGGGCCGTGACGCGCGGAAGGGCTCAGCCCTCGTCCTCGTCACCGTGCTTGGGCAGCACCACGACCGGGATGTGCGAGCGGTGCAGGATCCCTTGGCTCACCGAACCCAGCAGCAGGCCAGTGACCGTGCCGCGGCCGCGGGAACCGACCACGATCGCGTCGGCCTCGTCCGCGGCGCGCAACACGGCGTCGACCGGGTTGGACTGGGTCCGCACGACGCTGACCTCGATGTTCACGTCGTCGCGGTCCTCGAGGGCTTCCGCGAGCAGTTCGGCGACCAGCTCCTCGGACTGCTTCTCGAACACGTCCTCCTGCGGCTGGAAACCGGCTGCGGTCATCGCGACGGGATCGTAGGGGTACGGCACCTCCCAGCTGTTGACCACGACGAGCTCGCCCTCGCTCTCGGCGGTCATGTCCACCGCCAGGCCCAGGGCGCGACGGGCGTTGCGGGAGCCGTCGACACCGACGACGAGGCGGTCGAGGGAGGTCGTCGCGGGACGGCCCTGGTCGTCGTGGGGCACCACCACGACCGGGCAGGGGGCCTGGGCTGCCACACGCACACTCACCGAACCCACGAACAGGGACGCGACCGTACCCAGACCGCGGGTCCCGATCACAATGAGGTCGTGCGGGTGGCTCTGCCGGATCAGCGCCAGCGGGGCCTCCTCCAACGCGGTGACGGTCTCCGTCTCCACGTCGGGCTCCTGCTCGGTCGCGTGCGCCCGAGCCTCGGTCAGCACACTCGTGGCCTGGCCGCTGATCTCCTCGGTCGGCTGGAAGCGGGCCGGACCGCCGTAGGCCGAGACGATCAACGGCATGCCCAAGGCGTGCACGATACGCAGCACGGCCCCGCGGCGAACGGCCTCCGCGGCCGACCACTCCAGGGCCGCCCGGGAGTGGTCGGAGCCGTCGACACCGACGACGACCTTGGGCGTGTGCTCCTGGTGTCCTGCCATGTTCTCCCCCTTAGCGACTGTCACCCGTCCTCAACGAGTGCAGCAGGTTCACGTGGTATCGGCACAGGTCGGAAGGTACTTCCCTGCCCGTCAACCGGCCTCGTCAGCGTGCGGCGGAAGGACCGCGACGGGCATCCGGGCATGGTGGAGGACCCCCTGGCTGACCGAACCCATGACGAGCCCCGCCGCACCGCCGCGCCCGCGGGACCCGACGACGACCAGGTCGGCGCCATCCCCTTCGTCCAGGAGGGCGGTGACGGGGTCGGCCTGCACGCGCACGGCGCTGATGTCGAGTTCTTCGGTGTGTGCGTCGGCGACCTCCGCGAGCACACCGGCCACGATCTCCTCCGACTGGCGGTCGAAGACCTCCTCGTGCAGAGACCGGGGGTCGTCGGCCAGTGAGGCGGCGTCCTCGGGGAGAGGGACCTCCCAGCTGTTGACCACGACCACGGATGATTCGGTGTCCCGTGCCTCGCGGAGGGCGAAGCGAAGGGCGCGGCGTGAGGAGTCGGATCCGTCCACGCCCACCACGATGCGACCGCGGCGTTCGCTCGGCCCTTCGCCCTCGGGAACGACCACGACCGGGCAAGGGGCCTCCGAGGAGGTCTTGGCACTCACCGACCCGTGCATGAGGGCGCGCACCGATCCCAGTCCGCGGGTCCCGACGGCGATGACGTCCTGGCCGCGCGCCTCGTTGATCAGCACGGCCGGCGCGTCCTCGGGGGCCAGAACGACCGCCACCGACAGGTCGGGGTGGATGGCGGAGACGTGCTCCGCACTGTCGGCGAGCACCCGGTGGCCCGCCGTACGCACCTCCTCCGAGACCGTGTGGCGCTCGGGCGGTGTGTAGGCCGCCAAGACCATCGGCATGCCCATACCGTGCACGATCCGCAGGTGCACCCCGCGCCGGGCCGCATCGTCGGCGGCCCAGACCAGTGCGGCATGTGCGTGCGGCGAACCGTCGACCCCCACGATCACCGCGGGCGGTCGCTCCTGTGCGTTCATCCTCGAACCCCCTCGGTTTCATTGTCCGCGAAGCGGTCCGGGAAACCGGAGAGGCGCCGGGGCCTGTTCGGCGTCACCCGCCGTCACCGTCAACGGACACCTGACGGCGCAGTACTTCTCGTGGCAACGGAAGGCGCCCGCCGAACGGGCCCCGGCGTGCTGCGCGTCCCCGGCCGCTCACCCCGGCTGCCCGAAGGACTCACCGACGGAGGCTGCGAGCTGCAGGTAGGCGTCCTTGGTGGCCGGGTCGAGCTGTTCGAGGTCGACCTCGGCGCCCTCCTCCAAGTGCCCGTCCCAGGGGACCCGCACCACACCCCGGCAGCGCCCGGCGAAGTGCTGTTCGAGGCGGCCCAGATCGACGCTGCTCTTGCTGTTGGACCGCACCATCGACAGGACCACGACGGCCCCGCGCACCAGCCCGACGTGACCGTGTGCCTCGAGCCAGTCGAGGGTGGCACTGGCGCTGCGGGCCCCGTCGACGGACGCGGAACTGACGAGTACGACCTGGTCGGCGAGGCCGAGCACCCCCCGCATCGCCGAGTGCAGCAGGCCCGTTCCGCAGTCCGTGAGGCAGATCGAGTAGAAGTGCTCGACGATCCGGGAGACCTCCCGGTAGTCCTCCTCGCTGAAGGCCTCCGAGACCGCAGGGTCCCGGTCGGAGGCGAGGACCTCCAGGCGGCTGGGCGACTGCGAGGTGAAACCGCGGATGTCGGCGTACCGGGAGATGAGGTGGCGTTCGTTGAGCAGGTCGCGGATGGTCGCCGCGGTCTCCAGGCGCACCTTGTCGGAGAGCGTGCCGCGGTCGGGGTTGGCGTCCACGGCCAGTACCCGGTCGCCGCGCAGCGAGGCCAGCGTGGCGCCCAGGGCGACAGTGGTCGTGGTCTTGCCGACCCCGCCCTTGAGGCTGAGCACCGCGACCCGGTGGTGCCCGGTCGCCACCGGGGTGCACGCACGTGCGACCAACTCACGTTGACGCAGCACCTTCGCGGACTCGCCGGGGTTCACTAGCCCGAAGGTCGCGCTGTGCACGGCCTTGCGCCACCCGCTGCTGGGCCCCTGCCGGCGGTTGCGCACAAGGGTCGCGGCCTGGAGGGAGTCGGAGGTCTCGCCGTCCCCGCGGTCGGTCACCGGCGGCGGGCCCGCGGAGCCGGACGGGGCAGCAGCGCCGGGCGGGGCGCTCGGGCCGC
>NZ_ANBF01000193.1 GCF_000341025.1 Nocardiopsis salina YIM 90010
CTGCTCCGCGGGACGGAGCCCGGAGGAGGGCGGCCTCGGCGGCGCCCAGGGCGAGTCCGTCCCCGGGTCCGGGCGGGTGGACGCGGGTTCGGTGACACCGGTCGGCCCCGCCGCGGGGGCCGGGGGGTCGACGGACGGCGCAGGATTCGGGGGTTCGGCCACGGTGTCGAGAGGCGGCAGCTGTTCGGGCTCGGGGACCTCCGGCCCGCGGTCGGTCCTCCGGGGCCCGAGCGGATCGTCCTCGGGGTCGGCCGGTACCCCAGGCCGGCGCCGGCTCGGACGCGACCCCGGAACGAGGCGCACGGTGTTTCCGCGCACCTCCTCCTCCGCGTCCTCGATGTCGTCGGGGCCCTCGGACCCGTCAGGATCGCCCCCCTGAAGCCACGGGGGTGCGACCGTTTCGGGCGCCTCGGGGGGATTGGCGGTCTCGGGCTGACGGGCGTAGGGCGGCGGGG
>NZ_ANBF01000194.1 GCF_000341025.1 Nocardiopsis salina YIM 90010
GACGGCTGCGGCCCCGGGACGTCCTCGGCGAAGGGCTCGTGGGTCCCGCCCCGGGCGGACTCGGTGTCCGGGTCCGGCCCGTGCTGTTCGTGCTGTGCCACCGGAGCTCTCCTGCGTTGAGGGGTCGGAAGAGGTCGGACCCGAGAGACGCTCGGGCCCCGCCTCGGGGTTCACTCGGCATCACTCATACCCGTCACCGGCAGCGCAAGCATCACGTCCGCGACCCCCTCCGACGACGCGGATCCAGTTACCTCCCGGCCCTCGAAGTCGGTGGTCCGGATCGATACGGTCGGATCCATGTACGCGATCACCGTCACCGAACCCGGTGGCCCCGAGGCCCTCGCCTGGTCCGAAGTCCCCGACCCCGTCCCCGCCGAGGGCGAGATCCTGGTCGAGATGGCAGCCACCGCCGTCAACCGCGCCGACGTCGCCCAGCGGGAGGGCCGTTACCCGCCGCCCGCGGGCGCACCGGAGTACCCGGGGCTGGAGTGCTCGGGTACTGTCGCCGCCCTCGGCCCGGGGGCCGAGGAATCCGGATGGTCGGTCGGCGACCGCGTGTGCGCACTCCTGTCCGGCGGGGGTTACGCGGAGAAGGTCGCGGTCCCGGCCGGCCAGCTGCTGCCGGTGCCCTCGAACATCGGGCTCGTGGAAGCCGCGAGCCTGCCCGAGGTCGCCTGCACGGTCTGGTCGAACCTGGTCATGGTCGGCGGGCTGCGCTCCGGCGAGACCGTCCTGGTCCACGGCGGCGGCAGCGGGATCG
Organism: Nocardiopsis salina YIM 90010; assembly: GCF_000341025.1. GTDB lineage: Bacteria > Actinomycetota > Actinomycetes > Streptosporangiales > Streptosporangiaceae > Nocardiopsis > Nocardiopsis salina. The sequence continues at coordinate 761 of NZ_ANBF01000194.1, forward strand.
GCACGTTCGCGATCCAGTTCGCCCGCTCCCTGGGCGCACGGGTCGCGGTCACGGCCGGCAGTGAGGAGAAGCTGGACTCCTGCCGCCGGCTCGGCGCGGAGATCACCGTGAACTACCGCACCGAGGACTTCACCGAGCGCCTGCGCGAGGAGGGCGGCGCCGACCTGATCCTCGACATCATGGGCGGCTCCTACCTCGACAAGAATCTGCGTTCACTCAACACCGGGGGTCGCGTCACCACGATCGCGCTCATGGGAGGCCGCAGCGCGGAACTGGACCTCGGCCGTATGCTCGCAAAGAGGCTCTCCGTGCACGCGACCACGCTGCGTTCCCGGCCCGCCGATGAGAAGGCGGCGATCGTCGCGGGGGTACTGGAGCAGGTCTGGCCGCTGGTCGAGGGCGGCGACATCCGTCCCGTCGTCGACCGTTCACTGCCGATGCACGACGCGCCCGAGGCGCACCGTGTCATGGAGGCCAGTGAGCACACCGGCAAGATCCTCCTCACACGCTGACGGTGTTCGGACGGGAAGGGAACCCATGAGCAACGAGGACCACGAACAGGAGCAGCCCCGGGTTCTGCTGATGGGCGAGCAGCAGGACGGTGACGGGTCCGGAGGTGAGGGTTCCGAGGAGCCGCGCACCCTGGCCGACATGGTCGAGCAGCCGGCGAAGGTCATGCGTATCGGCAGCATGATCCGCCAACTCCTGGACGAGGTGAAGGCCGCACCGCTGGACGACGCGAGCCGGGCGCGGCTCAAGGAGATCCACGAGTCCTCCATCAAGGAGCTGGAGGACGGCCTGGCCCCCGAACTCATAGAGGAGCTGGAGCGGCTCACCCTGCCCTTCGCCGAGGGGTCCTCACCCAGCGACGCCGAGCTGCGTATCGCCCAGGCGCAGTTGGTGGGCTGGCTCGAGGGGCTCTTCCACGGAATCCAGACGACCCTGTTCGCCCAGCAGATGGCGGCTCGTGCACAGCTGGAGAATATGCGCAAGGCCTTGCCCCAGGGGATGGCTGCGGGCATGCAGCAGGCGCAGGGCCCCGGGGACCAGGGGGAGGGCCGTCTGGGCGGCCCCTACCTCTGACCCGGCCCGTACACGAAGCGAGCCCGCCCCGGATCGTCTCCGCGGCGGGCTCGTTGCTGGTTCGGGAGGCTCAGCCCTTCTTGGCGGGGCGCACCGGCTCCAGAACGTCACGGCCCACGTAGGGGCGCAGCGCCTCGGGCACCACGACCGAACCGTCCTCGCGCTGGTGGTTCTCCAGGACGGCGACGATCCACCGGGTGGTGGCGAGGGTGCCGTTCAGGGTCGCGGCGAAGCGGGGCTTGCCGTCCTCGTCCCGGTACCGGATGTTGAGCCGGCGGGCCTGGAACTGGGTGCAGTTCGAGGTCGACGTCAGCTCGCGGTAGGTCCCCTGCGTGGGGACCCAGGCCTCGCAGTCGTACTTGCGGGCGGCGCTGGTGCCCAGGTCGCCGCCGGCGATGTCGACGACACGGTAGGGCAGCTCGAGCTTGTCGAGCATGGTGCGTTCCCATGCCAGCAGCCGCTCGTGCTCCTCATGGGCACGGTCCGGGTGGGTGTGGACGAACATCTCCACCTTGTTGAACTGGTGCACGCGGATGATGCCGCGGGTGTCCTTGCCGTAGGAGCCGGCCTCGCGGCGGAAGCAGGACGACCACCCGATGTACCGGCTGGGCAGGGAGTCGCCGGACAGGATCTCACCGGCGTGGTATCCGGCGAGCGGAACCTCGGAGGTCCCGACCAGGTAGAGGTCGTCGTCCTCCAGGTGGTAGACCTCGTCGGAGTGCTCACCGAGGAAACCGGTGCCCTCCATCGTCTCGGGCTTGACCAGCACCGGAGGGATCATCGGTGTGAAACCGTCGCCGATGGCCTGGTTCATGGCCATGTTGAGCAGCCCGAGCTCGAGCTGGGCCCCCACACCGGTGAGGAAGTAGAACCGCGCACCGGAGACCTTTGCGCCTCGCTCGGTGTCGATGGCACCGAGCATCTCGCCGAGCTCGAGGTGGTCGCGGGGGGTGAAGTCGAACGCGCGGGGCTCGCCGACGGTGTCCACGACACGGAAGTCGTCGACGCCGCCCTCGGGTGCGCCCTCGACGAGGTTGGGGACCTTGCCCAGCAGGGCGTCGAGCTCGTCACCGAGCCGCCCGGCCTCGGCCTCGGCCTCCTTGACCTGGGCCGCGAGCGCCTTGGCCTGGGACAGCAGCTCCTCGCGCTCCTCCGCAGAGGCCTTGGACACCGACTTACCGACACTCTTCTGCTCGGCCCGCAGGGTCTCGAACCGTGTGAGGGCGGAGCGGCGGTCGGAGTCGAGTTCCAGCAGCCGGTCCGCGACGGAGGGGTCCTCTCCACGGGCACGCTGCGAGGCTCGGAGTCGTTCGGGGTCGTCTCGGAGTGCGCGAAGGTCGATCACGCCTTGCAGGTTACCCCCAGGCTCCCTCCGGGCCGACATCTTTCCCGGAGTCACGTCATGACCGCACCGCTCCCCCGTCCCACCGGATGACGGAGCGCCCGGGCCTGCCCGGGCGCGCGGCGAGACCACGAGGGAGGGCCTGCGTGAAGCCGTTGAACACGATGACCGCCGAGGAACTGGCCGCTGCGTTGGACGCGCTGAACGCCCGGTTCCCGCAGGACGAGGCGCTGCGGTTGGCACTGCACCGCGAGATGCAGCGGGCGGCACAGGAAGAGTGGATGTTCGAGGAGGCCGAGGGTGCCGCGCACTGATCCCCGGCCGGGTGATCGGCTCCTCAGTCGACCTGCCCGGCCCGCACGCGCGCCAGCCAGCGCTCGGCCTCTGCGAAGTCGGCCTCGGTCGTGGGCCGGGGCCGCAGGCGCGGCTCGAGTTCGGTGGGCCGTGCGCTGCGCGGATAGCTCCCGAGGAAGCGCACGTCCCGGCAGACGCGGCGCAGACCCATGAGCGCCTCGCCGACCCGGGAGTCGGCGACGTGGCCCTCGGCGTCGATGCAGAAGCAGTAGTCGCCGAGCGCATCACCGGTGGGCCGCGATTCCAAACGGGTGAGGTTGACCCCGCGCACGGTGAACTGATCGAGCACGTCCCCGAGGGCACCGGGGCGGTCCTGGGCGATGAAGGCCACCAGCGAGGTCAGGTCGGAACCGGTGGGCTCGGGCAGCGCCCCGGGACGGGTGATGTAGATGAACCGGGTCGCAGCGTCGGCGCGGTCGCCGATCCCGGTGGCCAGGGCCTGCAGTCCGTAACGCTCACCGGCGATGACGGCGCAGATCGCCGCGTCGTAGGGGGCACCGGGTTCGGCGACGGCGCGGGCCGCGGCAGCCGTGGACGAGACCGTGTGGGTGTCGGCGTCGGGCAGGTGCCCGGACAGCCAACGGCGGCACTGCGCCAAGGCGTGCGGATGGGTGGCCACGCGTTTGACGTCGGCGAGGACGGTGCCGGGGCGGGCGTAGAGAGCAAACTCCACGGGCACGGACGTCTCATCGGTGATCATCAGCGGATCGCCGTTGACGAGCTCGGCGATGGTCGCGGTGACACTGCCCTCGACGGAGTTCTCCAGCGGGACCACCCCGCCGTCGACCCCGCCCGAGCGCACGCCGTCGAAGACGGCCGCGACACCGTCGCAGGGAACACGCGCCTCCTCCGGTGCATCGGGGTGGAGAGCGCGCAGAGCGGCCTCGGTGAACGTGCCCTCGGGGCCGAGGTAGGCGTATCGCTTGGCCATGCCTCTCAGGCTACTCGCCTCCCCAGGTGTGCGGCCCCTCACCTGGGAGGTGACCGGCGCGGGAGAAAACGCTGACGGGTTCATCGCCGCTCGTCCACGAACCCGAGGGCCGGGGACGAGCAGTGCCGAGACCGCCGGTGGTTCCGCCCGCGGGCCCGTACCCCAGCCGTGCCGAGCGCACGGCCCGGTACTCCTCGTTGCTGAGCAGGCCCTCCCCCTCGCCGGCGATCACGGCCTTGGCGTAGGTGCGTGCCTCCGTACGGCCGTTGATACTGGTGAGCACGACCCCGTCGCCCTGGCCGTCGAGCAGGGCCACGGAGAAGGAGCGCGCCCCCGACATCTCCTCGAGGGCGTCGTAGTGCACCACCGCCACGTCGCGGACGGCACGAGGATCCACGCCCGAAGAGCGGACCTCGAAGTCACGGTTGAGCAGGGCACGGTTCTCGCCCTCCAGCGTGCGGACCCTTGCGCAGGCGACCGCCGCGCACGCGAGTGCGCCCAGCGCCGCGGCCATACTGAGGAAAACCAGGAAGACAACCACGGCGCGACCGTAGCGTGACCGAACGCATGCACGTGGAGACTCCGAGCGATCGCGCCCGGTTCGTGACCTGACGGGAAAGACCGATTCAGTACGCCGATCGTGTCCGGCCGCGCAGTCCTGTACGCGCCAGAGCCCGCCGTGCCGCGGGCCCGGCACCGCGAACGGCCAGGGCGCGAGCCACATCCGTGAACTGGTGGGCGCGGTGCAGTTGGGCGCGCAGGTCGGTACCGGTGGCCCGGTGTTCCAGAGGGACCTCGATCTCGACCACACGCAGGCCCGCGCGCAGGACGTCGATGGTCAGACCGGTCTCGGCCCCGAACCCGCGGGCCAGCGGACAGGCCGCCTCGAAAGCCGCGCGGCTCAGACAGCGCTGACCGTTGAGCGGCTGCTCGGGCTCCCAGCCCGTGGCCCGGCGCACCCCGCCGCGTGCCAGGCGCACGACGAACCCGTGCCCGCCGAGGCGGGCACGGGTTGCGGGAAAGAGGGCGATGGACATGTCCGCGCTCTTGTCGACGACCGGCTCGAGGAGCGGAGCGGCGTCCGCGGCGGTCTCCCCGAGGTCGGCGTCGAGGAAGAGGAGATGGCGGGGCACGAGACCGACCCGATCCTCGCGCGCTTCCACCTCGGCGACGGCCCCGGCACCGGTCTCCATCGCGGCTCCCTTGCCCCTGTTGCGCGGATGGCGCACGACGCGGGCCCCGGCCTCACGCGCAAGGACCCCGGTGCGATCGGTCGATCCGTCATCGACGACGAGAACCAGATCCACGCCGGGGAGGGAGCGGGCGGCCTCGACTGTCCGGCCGACCCTGAGCTCCTCGTTCTTGGCTGCGATGATCACGGCGACCGCAGAACCCTCCGGGCCATCGCCCGTCTCGCGTCCCACGCCGGCGCGGTCAGGCGCCGGGGCCGGTGTGAGCCGAGAGGGTCCCGAGGTCCGGATGGATGGTGAAGACCTCATCCAGCCCGGTGACCTCCAGCACCTTGGTGACAGCGGGTTTGGGTGCGACGAGTTCGAGGTCGCCCTCGTTGTCGCGGGAGCGCTTCATCGCCGAGAGCAGCACACTGATGCCTGTCGAGTCACAGAACTCGACCCTCGACATGTCGATGACCAAGCGCCGTGCCCCGTCCTCCAGGGCCCCGACGAGTTCGTCGCGCAACTGGGGTGCCGTGTACAGGTCGACCTCACCGCCCACAGTTACCACTGCGACGTCGTCCTGAGATCGGCTCGATATCTTCAACTCCACAGTCGTGACTGTAGCGTCCTCCACGACCACCAGCCACCTCGTTCACGGCGTTTCCCGACTTCGCCGTGGGTCCGCGGCCGCACCGGGCGAGGCACACCGGGCTTCGGATCGTGCGGTGGAGAAGGGGCTGTCAGAGCAGAGCGCTGCCGGCAGCTGCGTTGCCCTGCGCCCCAACGGGGACCTCGACGACGGCGGGGTCGCCGGGGGTGTCGGAGGCGACGTCGTCAGCCGATACCGCTTCGGCGCCGGAACCCTTGTCCACTAGGTCGTCGTCGGTGATCTCCAGGACCGCCCACACCGTGGTGGTGTTGCCGTCCATCTCGGTGCCCCAGCGGCCGGCGAGGGCCTGGACGATGCCGAGGCCGCGGCCACCGAGACCGGAGACGGAGGGCTGGGCCACACGGGGCATGGTGCTGGATCCGCCGTCCCGCACCGAGATCTCCACCCACCCTGTGGAGGCCGAGGCCGGGTCGAGCCCGGCGCGCCAGGCGACACCGACGCTGTCCTCGTCGGGCGCGGGAAGAGGAGCGGCGTGGCGCAGCGCGTTGCTGACCAGTTCGCTGAGGACGAGGGCGGCGTCGTCGACACGGTCATCGCCGAGCCCGATCCCGGTGAGGTCGTCCTGGAGCAGCTTGCGCGACCCGGTGACACTGGAGGGGACGTAGGGAAGGGTGACGTTCCGCTCGACCTCGTGCCGGCGCTCCCCGTCTTCGGGTGAGGTTCTGTCTCCTGCCACGGCTTTTGTCCCTGAGCGTTCGTACTGTAGCGAGCAGGGTGGGAGCCACCGAAGTGTGACGGCCGCGTCCACCAGGGGTGGAAATGCCCCGATCACCCAGCTCGAAAACGTGAGACCGGAGCGCCTCAGGCCTCCCCACCGGCATCGGGGCGCTCGGAACGCTTACTCAGCAAGGCTTCGGTGCTTTTTGAGATTTTTGTTGTTTCCTGTGCTGATCGGGACAACCGTGACGCCTGTGGCTCACCACCCTTGACCAGCGGTAGAGCCAACCGCACGCGGGTTCCCCGGGCCATCCCCTGGGCGGTGACGTCGCCGCCCTGTTCCCGGGCGAGCTGGCGCACGATGTAGAGCCCGATACCGATCCCACCGAACTTGCGACGGTCGCCGCGGACGCCCGACTGCACGAAACGGTCGAAGACCCGCTCCTCGTCACCGGGGTGCAGGCCCATGCCCTCGTCCTCGATGGTCACCACCGCACGATCGCCCTCGGCCTGCACGCTGACGTGCACAGTTCCACCTCCGGGCGAGAACTTGAGCGCGTTGTCCAGGAGCTGGTCCATGATCATGCCGGTGGCCAGCGGGTCGCCCACCGCGGGAGGCAGGGGAACGCAGCCCTCCATCAGCACGTCGTGGCGTTCGGACAGCGGCCGGAAGGCCGAGACCGCCTGGTGGAGCAGCTCGTGCAGGTCGAACGGGACCTGCTTGACGTTCAGCTCGCCCCGGGCCACGTCCGACCCCAGACTGAGCCGTTCCACGAGCGCGACCAGCGAACGCGACCGCTCCACGATGGTCTCGACCGCCTCCCGCTGTGCCTCGGCTTCCAGGTGCCCCCACCTCGTGCGCAGCGTGGAGGCCAGCCCGTGGATCACGGTGATGGGCGTGCGCAGCTCGTGACCGGTCGTGGCCAGGAACAGCTCCTGGTCGTCCTCCATGTGCTTCTGCGCGGTGATGTCGCGGAAGTCCACGACCCACTCGTGGGTGCGGGGGATCCGAGCCATGAGGATCTCCAGCCAACGGCCGTCGTCGAGCTTGTGCTTGATCGGCTCGCCGTGGCATGCGGGGATCGGGAACGGAGGGTGCCTCCCGGCCATCGTCTCGGTGCTGTATCCGGTGAGTTCGACCGCTGAACGGTTCCACTTGCGCACACGACCGTCGAAGTCCAGGACCGCGATGCCGTCCGCGCTGGAGTCGGCCACCACCTGTTCGTGCAACCGTTGTCGGTCGGTCTCCTCGTAGGCCAGGGCGTTTCCGATGGCCACCCCTGCGTGCGCGGCGAGGAGTTCGAGCAGTTCCAGCTCCACGTGCCCGACCTTGCGTCGGCTGTACAGGGCGTAGAGCGCTCCGTAGGGGCGGCCGTGCACGTTGGACACACACAGCGCGATCGTGTGCAGGCCGGGCAGGTCGGCCCAGATGAGGTCCTGCAGTCCCCGGGTGTCCTCGTTCGCCAGCAGCACGGACTTGCCGCTGCGCAGGAGTTCCCCGAACAGGCTGGTCTCCAGGGGCGCACTGAAACCCTGCAGGTTGTCGGGGAGCTCGCTGAGACTGACCAGTTCCACGCGGTCCTCGTTGAGCAGGACGAATCCGCCGGCGTCGGCGCCGGTGAGCTCGGTGATGCTGCCGGAGAGACGGTCCAGCACCGACTGGAGACTGAGGTCGGCGTTGATGTCCACGACCATGTCGGTCAGACGCCGCACCAGACGGGCACGCTCCATGGCCGCGGTGTGCACATCGGTCTCGTTCTCTCGCGGGTAGAGCGTGAGCACCCATCCGCGCCATGCCCCGGTGTCCCCGTCGCGCGCAGCAGCCGTACTGATACGCACGTCCACAGCACCGCGTTCCTTGTGCAGGCGGCGCGTGACGATCGACAGCGGAGACCCGGCGCGGGCCTGCTCCAGGACGGCGCCGTGCTCGGCCTTGAGCTCGCCGGGCACGATGGGCAGCTCCCGCCCCAGGACCTCCTCACGGGACCATCCGAGCATGCGTTCGGCCGCCGGGTTCCAATCGGTCACCCGGGACTCGTCGTCGATCACGATCACGGCGTCGGCCGCGGAGGCCAGGACGTCGTCGGCGCTGAGGGGGTCGCGCTCGGAACTCACGCGGTCATAGTGCCACTCGGGAGCGCCCGAGTGGCAGGCCTTTGCGTAATCGGTGGGAATCGGCCACCTGAATCGGTCAGATCACCCGGGGTTCGTCACCGCCGGTGGACTCCATGTCACGCTCGGAACCGGCCCAGTCCTGCATGCCCCCGGCCACGTTGACGGCGTCCCACCCGGCCTGGTTGAGCGCCGTCGCGGCCTGGCCGGAGCGCCCGCCGGAGCGGCAGATCACGTAAATCTTCTGGTCCTGCGGTACCTCGATGGCACGGTCGCCCAGGGTGCCGAGCGGGATGTGGACGGCGCCGGGAGCGTGGCCGGCGTCCCATTCGTCGTTCTCGCGGACGTCGAGGAGGAAGGCGTTCTCCGGTACGTCGGAGGCCGCGACCTCGGGAATGTCACTGCCGAACATGTTCGTGTTCCCCCTGTTTGTACGGGTCGTGGGAAAAAACTGCGCCCGGTGGGAACCGTATCGCCGTGGGTGCACGTCCAAGACACATGCGTATGCACACCCTCGCGACCACGCTGCCGACCCGCCTCGCCGCTCTCGCAGCCCTCGGCCTGCTCCTCACGGCCTGCGGCAACGATTCCTCCGAGGTGAACGCTCCCGCCCCCGACAACGACAACGGCGAATCGACCGAAGCCCCCGGGAACGAGGGCGACGACGCCGACAACGAAGACGACGGAGAGGCCTCCGGCGACGCCGAGGTCGAGCTGACCATCGAACGTTCCCTGAGCGAAGACGAGTCCCTGGAGCCCGCCGAGGGCTTCGAGGAAGGCACGTACACGCTCACCTGCGGCCCTGAAGGCGGGGACCACCCCGACGTCGAGGCCGCCTGCGCCCAGATCGAGGAGTCCGGCGAGGAGCCGTTCACCCTCGACACCAGCGACATGGCGTGCACCATGCAGATCGGCGGCCCCGAGGAGGCCCACGTGACCGGCCAGGTGCACGGTACCGAGATCGACACCGAGTTCAACCAGCGCAACGGCTGCGAGATCGAGCGTTTCGAGGAGCTCGACGCAGTACTCAACCCCTGATCGTCCACCGAGTACAGGAGGGGCGGGCCGTGGGCCCGGCCCCTCCTTCTGTGCGGCCGGACGTACCCCGCAGGCGTACACAGAAAATCCCGCGGGGTGTACGGTCTGGGACCGACCCCGCGGGATCATGGTGGGCGAGGAGGGATTTGAACCCTCACGTCCTTTCGGACACACGGACCTGAACCGTGCGCGTCTACCGTTCCGCCACCCGCCCGGGTGACAACCATCATGTTGTATGTGCGGGTTGCAGGGCCTTTCGGGCCCGTGCCCCTTGCGACATGAATAAGGCTAGCACGGCCTGAAGGTGGCTTGCACACTCGTTTACGACCACTCTCCACCTGCCACTCACCACCGGAGGGCAGCGCTCCGGGGGGTGCGACTGAAAGCAGGGGGACCCGAGCCCGGTTACGATCGTTTACACATACGGAGTGGAGTACAAAGGGAGGTACCTCGTGGGAGTGCTCCAACGCTTCGAGCGCAGGCTTGAGGGCATGATCGAAGGCACCTTCGCGATGGCCTTCAAGTCGGAGCTCCAACCGGTCGAGGTGGCGAGTGCCGTCCAGCGGGAGATGGACGAACGCGCGGCGATCGTCGCCCAGGGCCGGACCCTGGTCCCGAACGACTTCATCGTGGAACTCTCGGGCAGCGACAAGGAGCGCCTTGAGGTCTACGCCGACAGCCTCGGTCAGGAGCTGTCGAAACTGGCACGCGACTACGCGACCGAACAGGGTTACTCCTTCGTCGGCCCGGTCCGTGTCCACTTCCGGTCCGACGACGGCCTCAAGACCGGGCGCTTCCGCATCCGGTCCGGCGTCGTCCGGGGCAGCATGATCGACAAGGACGGCGAGGTCCGCCAGCCGGTCGGAGAGCCCGGCCAGAGCAGCGGCCCGCAGCAGGCCGGCCGACCCCGCCTGCTGATCTCCCCCGGCGGCGCCACCGCCGAGGGCAGCATCGCCAGCCATGGCATGCAGCAGTCCTTCGAACTGACCACACCTGTCACCCTTCTGGGCCGCGGCACCGACTGCGACCTCCGGCTGGTGGACAACGGGGTGTCCCGGCACCACGTCGAGATCCGTCTCGACGGCGACGAGGCCGTCCTGGTCGACAAGGGCTCGACCAACGGCACCTTCGTCAACGGCCAACAGGTGGGCCAGGTCCGTCTCGTCGACGGCAGCAGGATCAGCCTGGGCCGCACCACGATGACGTTCCGTAGGGACTGACCTGCATCGGGCTCGGCAACGACCGTCAGAGCCGCGGGATTCGCAACCAACCGCGTTCCGGCGGCGTCTGACAGGTCGGGCCCCGGGTCCGGCGGAGATCGGACCCGCTGTCGGATATCCGTCCGGGCGGGTAGTCTCCGCGAAGACCCGACCCATCGGGCACACTGTCCGCTACCCGACGGGCGCGGAAGCAGGTATCTCGACCACTCACCGACCCGAAGGTGGGGAAGAAGCGGTGGCGGCGCGCAGGCCCGCTACCACGGCCGGAGCACGACAGGGGCTGAAGAGCAGTTCGATGTCCAACTTGACACTCATATTGATCAAGGTCGCGTACCTCGTGGTGCTTTGGCTCTTCGTCCTCATGGCGGTCGGGGTCATCAACACCGACCTGTTCGGGCCGAAGAAAAAGAAGAAGGGCAAGAAGAAGCCCCGCCCCTCGGCGCGCCCCGCTCCCGGCCGGGCCGCGTCCTCCCAGTCGTCGCGGCCCTCCCGCTCTCGACGCAACGAGCCCACGGTCCTCGCCGTGACCCAGGGGCCCCTCTCAGGGACCACCGTCGACCTGGGCTCCCAACCCATCCTCATCGGACGCGCGCCCGACTCGACCCTGGTCATCACCGATGACTACGCCTCGGGGCGCCACGCACGCGTCTACTCCGACAACGGCCGCTGGTTCGTGGAAGATCTCAACTCGACGAACGGCACCTACCTCGGCCAGCAGAAGCTGAATCGCCCCCAGCCCATCACGGTGGGTCAACCCATCCGTATCGGCAAAACCGTCCTGGAACTGCGCAAATGACCATCGCTCTCCGATACGCGGCGTACTCCGACGTAGGATGCCTCCGCGAAGGCAACGAAGACTCCGGCTACGCCGGCCAGCACCTCCTCGCGGTCGCCGACGGCATGGGCGGTTACGCCGGCGGCGAGGTGGCCAGCTCCATCGCCATCTCCACGATCCGCCGCCTCGACACCGAGAACCCTCGATCCGACGAGATGGTCGAGGTCCTCCAGAACGCCGTCGTGCAGGCCAACTCCTCGCTCTCGCAGCGGATCATGGAGGAGCCCCAGCTCGAGAACATGGGGACCACGCTCACGGCCATGCTGTGGGCCGAGGGCCGTGTCGCCCTTCTCCACATCGGTGACTCCCGCGCCTACCTGCTGCGCGGCCAGGTGTTCAAGCAGATCACCCACGACCACACCCTGGTGCAGACCCTCGTCGACGAGGGCAAGATCACCGAGGAGGAGGTCGCCACCCATCCGCAACGCTCACTGATCCTGCGCGCCCTCGACGGCAAGAGCCCGGTCGACCCCGACGTGTCGATCAACGAGGCCGAGGTCGGTGACCGCTACCTCCTCTGCTCCGACGGGCTGAGCGGTGTGGTCAGCCCGAAGACCATCCGCGAGACCCTCGAGGCCGAGTCCGACCCGCATGCTGCGGGGCGCAAGCTCATCGACCTGGCGATCCGCGGGGGCGGCCCGGACAACATCACCGCTGTCGTCGCGGACGTCATCGAGGCCGACGCCGACCCCACCGGGCCCAGCCACGGCAGCCAGGTCGTCGGCGCGGCCGACCAGCGTCGCGAGGGCGTCGACGAAGGCAGCGACACCCCTGCCAGACGCGCGCGCGACCTGCGCGAGAACGGCAGCGACACCGCCGAGATGGACCCCGTCGAGGAGGAGCACCGCGACTACGGTGAGCCCTACGGCGACCCGTACGAGGAAGGCCGCGGCAACGGTGACGAGACCGAGTACCGCCGGCGCCGCTGGTGGCCGATGGTCCTCGTCTTCCTGCTCGTGGTCGTCCTGGTGGCCGGGATCGGTTACTACTTCGGCAACAGGTACGTCCAGGACCAGTACTTCGTCGGCCCCTCGAGCGAGGGGGAGACGGTCAGCGTCTACCAGGGCATCGACACCAACATCGCCGGGATCGACCTCTCCGACGAGATCGAGACCAGCGACATCCGCATCGACGCCCTGAGCACCTCCGATCGCGAAGCGGTCAACGGCACCGTGCCCTTCGAGAACGAGCAGGACGCGGTCGACCACCTCGACACACTCCGCGAGAACATCGACGAGAACCAGAACGCCGGCGCCACCGGCAACGCTCCTGATGCCGACATCGGTGCGGAGACCGGAACCGACGGCGGTACCGACCCCGGCGGCACCGACGAGGGCTCCGAGGAAACCGGGTGACGCCATGAGCACAGCGGCCCCCGAGGCACCCACCGAGCTACCCCCGGTCCAACGGCGCAACGCCGAACTCACCCTCATCGGCGTGACCATCGTGGTCACGATGGGGGCCATGGCCGTGGCCGGACTCAACCTCAACGGGCAGGTACCCGGCGCGATGTGGGGTTACGGCCTCCTCTTCGGAGCCATGGCCCTGGCCACCCACATGGCACTGCGCTGGATCGCACCGTACGCCGACCCGCTGATCCTGCCGTGCGCGCTGTTCCTCAACGGGATCGGCGTCGCGATGATCTGGCGCCTGGACGCCGCCGACTCCGGTGACATCGAGCACGCCGGCATCGGGATGCAGCTCGTCTGGACGGCCGTGGGCATGACCCTGTGCATCGCCCTGCTGTTCTTCCTCAAGGAACCGCGGATCCTGCAGCGCTACACCTACATCAGCGCGCTGGCCGCGATCGTTCTCATCGCCCTGCCGATGCTCCCGGTCATCGGGATCTCCGAGTACGGTGCCCGCCGATGGATCGGCGTCGGCGGCTTCACGATCCAGCCCTCGGAGTTCGCCAAGATAGCCCTGGTCATCTTCCTGTCGTCGTACCTGGTCACCAAGCGCCAGGTGCTGTCGCTGGCGGCCAAGGAGATCAAGGTCGGCCGGTTCAAGATCCTCGACCTGCCCCGCGCCCGCGACTTCATGCCGATGGTCGTGGGCTGGGTCATGGCGATCGGCCTGCTGGTCGTCACCAAGGACCTCGGGAGCTCGCTGCTGCTGTTCGGCACGTTCCTGGCGATGCTGTACGTGGCCACCCAGCGTTCGTCGTGGGTGATCATCGGCGTGAGCGTGTTCGTGTTGGCCGCGGCCATGGCCTTCCAGCTCTTCTGGCACTTCGAGCAGCGCGTCAACATCTGGTTCAACGCCTTCGACCAGGAGGTCTACGACGCGGTCGGCGGCAGCGCCCAGCTCGTGCAGGGCCAGATCGGCATGGCCTACGGCGGCCTGTTCGGCACCGGCCTGGGCGGCGGCGACGCACACAACATCTTCGCGGCCGACAGCGACTTCGTCCTTGCCTCGATCGCCGAGGAGCTGGGGCTGACGGGGCTCATGGCCATCCTCGTGGTCATCTTCCTGCTCGTGCAGCGGGGCATGCGCATCGCGCTGGCCTCCCGCGAGCTGTTCATCAAGATGCTGGCGAGCGGTCTGGCCATCGTCACGTGCTTCCAGGTCTTCGTCGTTCTCGGCGGCCTGCTGCGCATCATCCCCCTGACCGGTATGACAACGCCGTTCCTGGCCGCGGGCGGTTCGGCGCTCATGGCGAGCTGGCTGATGATCGGCCTGCTTCTACGTATGAGCGACAACGCGCGCCGCCCGGCGCCCAAGGCGATCCAGGACGAGGGGGCCACACAGGTGATCCGACGATGAACACACCCATCCGGCGCCTCGCCGTCTTCTCCATGATCCTGTTCGGCGCCCTGATGCTCCAGGCCACCTGGATCCAGGGTTTCCAGGCGGACGCGATCCGCGAGGACCCGCTGAACAGCCGCCAGTACAGCGAGCGCCTCACCGAGCAGCGCGGCCCCATCCAGGTCGCGGGGGAACCGGTGGCCTACTCCGAGGACATCTCGGAGGAGGACGACCCGTCCCGCTACCAGCGCATGTACAACGGCGAGGACCTCTACACGCCCATCGTCGGTTCCTTCCGCAGCTACGGCGCCTCCGGCATCGAGGAGGCCGAGAACTCGCTCCTGGACGGCTCCGACGACCGCCTCGCCGCCCGCAACCTGCGCGATATCCTCACCGGGCACGACCCGGGCGGTGCGCGCGTGGAGCTCACGCTCGACCCCGAGGTCCAGCAGGCCGGGTACGACGGGTTCGTCGACGAGGGCAAGAACGGCGCCGCAGTGGCCCTGGACCCGAACAGCGGCGAGGTCCTGGGCGCGGTCTCTTATCCCTCCTACGACGCCAACGACGTCGTGAGCATCGACGACCAGGAGAGCGCCGTCGACAACTACGTCGAGCTGGAGCAGGACGAGGGCAAGCCGCTGCTCAACCGCGCTCTCAACGAGCGGTACCCCCCGGGGTCGACCTTCAAGGTCGTCACCGCGGCCGCCGCGATCGAGAACCTGGACGCGTCCGCCGACAGCACCATGGACGCCCCCGACACGCTCGACCTGGGGCGCCCGCTGCCCAACGCGACACCGGGCGGCACCTGCAACAACGGCCAGCCCGACAGCCTGGCTCACTCGATCCAGATCTCCTGCAACACGTCGATGGCCAACTGGGCGATCGAGATGGGCGGCGCACCGCTCAGCGAGCAGGCGACCGCGTTCGGGTTCAACCAGGACGAGGTGCTGGAGACCCCGCTGGAGGCCACCCCGAGCCTCGCGCCCGAGGAGGACGACCGCAACGTCCTCGGTCGCGCGGGCATCGGGCAGGGCAACGTCGAGGCCACGCCGCTCCAGATGGCGATGGTTTCGGCCGGCATCGCCAACTCCGGCGAGGTCATGACGCCCTACGTCGTGGACCGGATCCAGGAGCCGAACGGGGAGTCCACGCTCTCCTCCACCGAGTCGGAGCCCTACAGCACGGCGACCAGCGCCAGCACTGCCCAGACCCTCACGGACATGATGGTGCCCGTCACCGAGCAGGGCGGGTCCGGCACCAACGCCGCCATCGACGGCATGGACGTCGCCGGCAAGACCGGTACCGCCGAGACCGGCGGTGAGGACGGCACACACAACTGGTTCATCGGTTTCGCGCCCGCCGACGACCCCGAGGTCGCCGTCGCGGTCGTGATCGAGCACGGCGGCGGCAGCGGAAACGAGAACGCCGCTCCGATCGCACGGCAGATGATGGAGGCAGTGGTCCAGGAGTGAGCGCCAACGAGCCGTCTTCCCGCAACGGTCCCCCGGAGCTCGCGGGGACCGTGCTGAGCGACCGTTACCGACTCGAGGAACAGGTCGGTTCCGGCGGCATGGGCACGGTGTGGAAAGCCACCGACACCCTGCTCAACAGACCGGTCGCCGTGAAGCTGCTGCACCCGGCCCAGATGGCCGAGCCGACGGCGCGGGAACGGTTCCGTACCGAGGGGCGGATCACCGCCGGCCTCTCCCACCCGGGCATCGCCCAGGTCTACGACTACGGCGAGGAGGAAGGCCGGGCCTTCCTCATCATGGAGCTGGTGGTCGGTGAGCCGCTCTCCCAGATCCTGCGTGAGAACGGCCACCTGACGCCGGACCGCACCCTGGACTTCGTGTGCCAGGCGGCCAAGGCGCTCGCGGCTGCGCACGCGCGCGGTGTGGTGCACCGCGACATCAAGCCGGGCAACCTGCTGGTGACCGAGGACGACCAGCTCAAGCTGACCGATTTCGGGATCGCACGAGGCGACATGTCGGTCACTCTGACCCAGACCGGCATGGTCATGGGCACGGCGCAGTACATCTCGCCGGAACAGGCCTCCGGGCGGCCGGCGACCTCCTCCTCCGACCTGTACGCGCTCGGTGTGGTGGCTTACGAGTGCCTGGCCGGGCAGCCACCCTTCACCGGGGACAGCCCGGTCGCTCTGGCGCTCGCGCACACCCGCGAGGAACCGCCGGAGCTTCCCGTGCACGTGCCCGCGGAGGTCGACGGCCTGGTCTCGTCCATGCTGCAGAAGGCCCCCGACGACCGCCCCTCCTCTGCGAGTGAGGTCGCCCATACGGCCGCGGTGATCCGGTCCAACGCCGGAACGGGCCCGCCGACCCCCTCGACGGGATTCCAGGGCATGGCCCAGACTGCCGTCGTGGCGGCCGTTCCCGAACCAGGAACCGCCGAGGAGGGTGGCCCCGAGGGCGTTCCTCCAGGCCAGGACAGTGTCTCGGATACCCTGGGCGAGGATCAGGACCAGGGTGGCCGTATCAAGATGCCTGTGGTCCTCGCGGCCGTCGCGGCGACCGTTCTCATCGTGTCCGCCGTGGTGGCCGGTTTCCTGTTCGGGGGCGATACGGAGGAGACGGGCGCAGCACGCGACCAGGTCGGCACCCAGGACCAGGTCGAGGCTCCCTCCCCCACTCCGACACCGGAGCAGGAGGAGACCGAGACGCCCGAGGTCCCCATCGAACCCGAGGGACCGCCGCAGGACGACGACTGGTCGACCGGTCCTCCGGAGACCGGCCCTCCGCCGACCCAGGAACCCGACGAGGAGACCGAACAGCCGACGTCCCCGCCCGAGGAGGACGAGGACGACGGACAGGAGGAGCCCCCTCCCGAGGACGAGACCCCTCCGGAGGACGAGGAGCCTCCGCCCGAGGACGAGACCCCTCCGGGTGACGAGAACGACGACGGATGACCGACACCAGAGTGACGTGGCATTGGGCGAGAGACGCTCAGCGTAGGAGGCGGTCCGCGGCCGGCCGCCGGAAGACACGAGGATAAGTGCACGACATGTCCCAGCCCCGGCTCCTCGGAGGCCGCTACGAGCTCGACGAGATCGTCGGGCGTGGCGGCATGGCCGAGGTACACCGCGCACGCGACCTTCGCCTCGACCGGCTCGTCGCGATCAAGACCCTACGACACGACCTGGCCAAGGACCACGTGTTCCAGGCCAGGTTCCGCCGTGAGGCACAGTCCGCGGCCTCCCTGAACCACCCGGCGATCATCGCGGTCTACGACACCGGTGAGGACATGATCGACGGGGTCTCGATCCCGTACATCGTCATGGAGTACGTGGACGGGCGCACGCTCAAGGAACTGCTGGACGACGACCGCCGGCTGCTGCCGGACCGCTCCGCGGAGCTGGTCGACGGGGTCCTGAACGCGCTGGAGTACAGCCACGGCAACGGGATCGTGCACCGGGACATCAAGCCCGCCAACGTCATGCTCACTCGCAGTGCCGACGTGAAGGTGATGGACTTCGGCATCGCGCGTTCGATGTCCGACGACCAGGCCACGATGACGCAGGCCTCGCAGGTCATCGGTACCGCTCAGTACCTCTCCCCGGAGCAGGCGCGCGGCGAGCGCGTCGACCCGCGCAGCGACATCTACTCGACCGGGTGCGTGCTCTACGAGCTACTCACCGGCGGCCCACCGTTCACCGGTGACTCCCCGGTCTCCATCGCCTACCAGCACGTGCGCGAGGACCCGGTCCCGCCGAGCGAGGTGGACCCGCAGGTCCCGCAGTGGTTGGAGGACGTCACACTCCGGGCGATGACCAAGGACCGCGAGGAGCGCTACCAGAACGCCGCGGAGATGCGAGCGGACATCCAGCGCGGTCTACAGGGCATGCCCACGCAGGCCGGGACGATGATGATGGGCGCCGCCGGTGCGGGCGCGACCACGACACTGCCTCCGGCGGACTACAGCGACGACTACGAGGACGACGACCGCTACGACGACCGCAGGGGCGGGGGAGGCAAGAAGGCCCTGTGGCTGTTGCTGCTCATCGGTGTCATCGGCGCGCTCGCCCTGCTGTTCTGGCTGTTCAACCGGGAGGGTCCGGCCGCGGAGGAGGCCTCGATCCCCGACGTGGTGGGCCAGACCGAGGAGGAGGCCCGTACCACACTCGGAGACGAGGGCTTCGAGGACATCAACACCGAGGAGCAGACCGACGAGGACGCCCAGGAGGGCACGGTCCTGGAGACCAACCCCGAGGCGGGTGAAGAGATCCCGGTGACCGATCGGGTCACCCTCGTCATCTCCGAGGGCCAGGGCGACACCGAGGTCCCGTCCGTCGAGGGCCAGAGCGAGTCCGACGCGATGAGCACCCTCAACGACGCCGGTTTCGAGAACGTCAGCACGGAGGAGCAGGCCAGCACCGACGTCCCGCAGGGCACGGCGATCGGCACCGATCCGGCCGCCGGCCAGGAGGTCGCCTCCGACAGCTCGATCACGCTCCAGGTCTCCTCGGGCCCGGAACAGGTCGAGGTGCCCGAACTCGAGGGCCAGACCGAGGAGGACGCGGTCTCGACCCTGGAGGGGCTGGGCCTGGAGGCGCAGACCGAGGAGCAGGAGGACGACGGTGCCCCCGAGGGCACGGTCCTCTCCCACGCTCCGGCCGCGGGGCAGTCGGTCAACGCCGGTTCCACGGTGACGCTCATGATCGCCTCCGCGCCCGAGGACGACAACGGCGATGAGGACCCCACCGAGGATCCCACGGACGATCCGACCGACAACGGCCCCGGCATCCCCGACCTGCCGACCGGCGATCCGGGCCCCCCGGACGAGCCGGAGTCACCCGAGGATGACGACATGGTCCGCCCCCAGGACGACCAGTGACCGACCGGTGCCCCGCGGCCCGACGTGTACTCCAACGGTGGTCGCAACACCCCGGGTCTTGGGAGGTTGCGGCCGCGGGGCACCGTCGTCCCTGCCCGCCGGGCCTGCCGGTGACGCAGGCTTCCGGCTGGGCGTAGACTGTGCGCACATTTTCCGAACCGCCCCACCTCTTTGGAGCAGCGACCGTGCCCAAGTCCCGCAACGATCGCAAGAAGAAGGCTGTTTACACTCCGCCTCCTTCCAAGGAGAAGCCCAAGGTCAGTCCCCCCTGGCTGGTGCCCGTCATGCTGGGCTCCTTCATCCTGGGCATCCTGTGGATCGGCGTGTACTACATCGCGGGTTCGCACATCCCCTACATGCAGGACTGGCACAACTGGAACCTGCTCATCGGGTTCAGCGGCATCATCCTGGCGGTCATCCTGTCGACGCGCTGGCACTGACGCCCCACAGCGGTCCGCCCCCCGCGAGCAACCCGGCGGCGCACCTCGCAGACAGACGAAAGGCCCGGGAGAGGACGACGGTCCCCTCCCGGGCCTTCGGTGTGTTCCCGGCCGGTCTCAGCTCAGAAACCGAGAGCCGGCCACACGAGCACCGGCCCTCCGATGAGCAGCGCGGCGAGCAGCACGGCGTAGGCCGCGGTCATCGACGTGTGCACCAGGGTGCGCCTGCAGTGGTCGGTCCGTCCCCTGGGCAGCAGTGCGAAGACCGCGCCCACCGCGAAACCGGCGACGAGGCCGCCGATGTGCGCGGTCCAGGAGATGTTGGGGACCAGGAACGTGATCCCCAGGTTGACCACCAGCAGGACGAGGATCATCCGCATGTCCAGGCCCAGGCGGCGACCGGTCACGAACGCCGCGCCGAATAGCGCGAAGATCGCCCCGGAGGCCCCGATGGACAGCTGGCCGGGAGCGGCCAGGAGGCTCAGCGCCGACCCCGAAAGCGCACCCAGCAACCACAGGGCGAGGAACCGGCCGTGGCCGAGCCACCGCTCGAGCGCGTTGCCGAGCAGGAAGAGCGCGTACCCGTTGAACAACAGGTGGAAGATGCCCCCGTGCAGGAACGCCGAGGCGATGAGCCGGTACCAGTCCCCTCCCAGGTACACCCAGTAGCCGTGCATCCCCAGGTCGGACACGATGCCGGGCATCAGCTGCTGCAGCACGAAACCGACCGCGATGAGGCCCAGGAGCGTCCACGTCACGTACGGCTTCTCGATGACCCTGCCGCCGAAGACGGTCCGGGCCTGCCGCATGCTGCGGTTCCCCTCCGCGACACAGTCCGGGCAGTGGAACCCCACGGCCGCCTCGACCATGCAGTCGGGGCAGATGGGGCGTCCACAACGGGTGCAGCTGACCCCGGTCTCCCGTGCGGTGTGCCGGTAGCAGGTGCGGGGCGCGGGTCTGTCCCCTGTGGGTGACGCACCGGTCGGCGGTGGGGGCTCACTCATGGCCGGTCTCTCACTCCCGTGGTTCTATCGGGTGATCTCGACGCTGTTGATCACCACGTCCTCGCGGGGCCGGTCCTGGGAGTCGGTGGCGACCTGCGAGATCTGGGTGACGATGTCGTCGCCCTCGACGACCTCACCGAAGATGGTGTGGCGGCCGTCGAGCCAGTAGGGCTTGTCCACGGTGATGAAGAACTGCGAACCGTTGGTGCCGGGGCCGGCGTTGGCCATGGCCAGCAGGAACGGACGGTCGAAGCGCAGGTTCGGGTGGATCTCGTCCTTGAACGTGTACCCGGGGCCACCGCGGCCGGTGCCGAGCGGGTCGCCGCCCTGGACCATGAAGCCGTCGATGACGCGGTGGAAGATGGTGCCCTCGTAGAGGCTGCTGTTGGAGGGCTTGCCGGTGGTGGGGTCCATCCACTGCTTGGAGCCGTCGGCCAGGCCGATGAAGTTGGCGACCGTCTCGGGAGCCTCCTCCTCGAAGAGCTTGACGACGATGGTTCCCTTGGAGGTGTTCAGCCGCGCGGTGGGCTGACCCTTGGAGTCCGACACCTGCGTGCCTTTCGGTCGAGTTCGCGTACGTGCTCACGTTACCCGTCCGGTACCCGCGCTTCGCCGGAACCCGGTGACCTGTGGACAATCCCGTCCCGAACGACACCGAGCTACTACCTGTTCCCGGGTCGTAGCGTCACGCGCGGTGTTGAAACACAGATCACAGACGGAGAGGACGTAAGTTGAGATAACACCCGGGTAACAGGGAAGGACGGACGGCAAGCCGCCCGTACGGCACTGCCCGCCGTCCACGGGTGGAGGCCGCTGACGATCTCTATCGAAGGAGCTGACGACGTGCCCATCACCACGAAGCGTCGCAAGGCACAGAAGGAGGCCGAGGTGGCCATCGACCGCCTCCAGGACCTCGCCCGCGAACAGGCCGAGCGCCTCGGCCCGTACGCCGACCAAGCGCGCGACCAGGCCTCTTTGAAGCTCCTCCAGGCCCGAGGCTGGACGGCCCCCCGGTTGGAGACCGCCGCCCAGCGGGTCGAGGACACCGTCGCCCCTCGTGTGGCCGACCTCCTCACCACCGCCGCTCAGCGGGTCGACCCCAAGCCGCCCCGTCGCGGTCTGCGCGTACTGCGCCAGAACCGCAGGCTCTCCCGCACTCTGCTGATCGGCGGCGCGGCCGTCGTCGGCGGTGTCGTGGTCTACTCGCTGGTTCGCATGCGCCAGGCGTCGCAGGACGCCGAGTGGCAGGAGCACCTGGACCAGGCGCGTGACCAGGTCCGCGAGACCCGCGAGAACCTGGAGGCGAAGGCGTCCGAGGCCACCGACAAGGCCAAGGCCACCAAGGACACGGCCAAGGAGAAGGTGCGGGCCACGACCGGGTCGGACCAGGACGGTTCCTCCAAGTCCTAGTCCGATGTCCGGTGGGCGCACAGCCCGCCGGCCATCCCCCATGACGCGGGTCGGTGGCGGGGCCTTCGGGCCCCGGCCCCTCACTTGTCCTTGAGGAGGCGGAAGAACATCGGGTAATGCCAGTTCTTCCCCATCAGGCTCGCGATCCCAGCGACCGCCGGCAGGATCATCCACCCGGTGACGACGTACAGCAGCACCGCCACCGGAACCGCGATGAGCGCGCCCAACAGGACCGCCGGCGCCCCCGCCAGTGCCACCGGCCCGAGGGCCCAGAAGAGCGCGATCGGCGTGATGAGCAGGGCGCTGGCCGTCCCGGCGATGACACAGAAGAGTTGGAAGTTGAGCGCCTCCATCGCCTGCCGCCGCACGTACCAGGACGTCTTGTCGCTCACCATGAAGAGCAGCAGCGGCACCACGAAAGGCAGGTAGTAGTGGCTGGCGTGCCCCACCGCGGAGATCACCCGTTCGGCCGGGCCGTACTCGGGCTCCGCCTGCTGCCCGTGCACGCCGGGCACGCTCGCTCCGGGCTGCCCCTGTGAGGGAAGCGGCCCGAGGTCCGCGGTGAGGGGTTCCAGTTGCGAGGGGTACTTGGCGCTCATCGCCGCGTCGACCCGCTGCCCGAACTCGTCGTCGTCGATCTGGCCCTTGCTGTAGGCCTCCCGGAGCACCTCGGCGACCTCGTCGCGGTCGGCGTGCGAGAGGCGCATTTCGGGGGTGCCCCCGCGGTACGGCCGGGGCCGGTCGGTGTGGCCTCGATGTTCGTCCACCGCCACGTCACCCTCCCTCACGACATCGGGACGCGACCCGTCGGGG
>NZ_ANBF01000195.1 GCF_000341025.1 Nocardiopsis salina YIM 90010
TCCCTCCGGGGCAGACGGATGCGGTCGGATCCGGCGGACATCTCCCGTCTGTCCGCCGACGGCGCCGGACCTCCGTCCGGGACCCCCTCCCTGGGCCTGTGGCCCACGCGGGGTCCGACGCCGACAGTCACTTGCGGGCGGTGACCGGCTCCGCGGAGCGGCGGGAGGCCTCACGGCGCTCCTGCTCGCGCTCGTAGTTGCGCTCGGCGCTTGTGAGCAGGTCGTACCAGTTCGTGACGTCCTTGCGGCGCCGCAACAGCGCCCTCCGCTCGCGTTCGGTCATGCCTCCCCAGACACCGAACTCGATGCGGTTGTCGAGCGCCTCTGCCAGGCACTCGGTCCGTACAGGGCATCCGCGGCAGATCAGCTTGGCACGGTTCTGCGCAGCTCCCTGGACGAACAGGGCGTCCGGGTCGATCTCACGGCACTTCGCACGGATCGCCATCTTCTCGTTCCACATGTTGCCCCACTCCCAAGATCAGCATGTGTGGTGATCGGATTCCACCTCCGGACGGACCCGGGGTGGCCGAGGAACAGCGGACCGATCCGAGGACGATGGTCTTCTGTCGCAGCGCGGGGGGACCGCGCTTCACGCCTTCGGGGGTTGTTCGTTTCGGCGCGCTGTGTTCCTCGTTGTCGCTGGTGTCGAAACTACGGATCGTCCCAGTTCACCAACAGTCCCCAAGAGGCCTATTTCTCATATGGCCCAGTAGGACCATCGGACCGAGGGGGAGTGTCATCATACACATACGCAGGGTAATGGCGTGTGGTGCGGGCCCTCACGGAACCACCGTGAAACGGCCTCCACGACCGTTTCACCGACAACCGTGATGACCTGCGACTTCACGTCATCCGACGAGTCCTTCACAGGACCTGCGCGAGACCCCGGACAGGACTCTCCGTCATCCACCTGACTCGAATGGACTAGTCACCTCTTCCGGGCGGGTCACACGCTTATCCAGGACCACTCACAAGAACACGACTCACGGCCACTCGGAAATACTCATTAGTAACCACGGAGCCGGCCTTTTGTGCTGGAGGTCCCATTTATTCCGTGCGTCCGTCCCGAAGTTCGGGCCGGGGAGCTGCCGGCACACCGTGCAGCAGGTTGCAGGCGTACTCAGTGGGCCGCGTCCGCTGCCCGCTCGGGTTCCGCCCCCGTCGGCCCATCACCGGCCCCACCCCACGCTCGAGACATGCCCACGGACCGAAAGGATCTGGCCGAACGCTGAGGCGCCCCGAACCGCGGTGGCCGGGTCCGCGGGCGCGTGTGGCCGATGTGCTGGCCGCCACGCCGTCGCCGCGGGACCGACCACAACGGGTGACCCGCAACCCTTGCCCACCGACGCCCAGTCGGACTCCTGGGGCCAGCACAGCAGGCGCTCGGGAACGCCGCCGATCACGCGGAGGTGGGTCGGCTCGGCCGGACCCCGACCTACTTGGAGAGCGCCGTGACACCGGACGTACGGGCCGACGAGACGGTCTTCGTACCCGACGGCGGACATAGCCGTGGTCGAGGCGAGGGAGCTCGCGTCCCCGTGGCGATGCGGTAGCGGGTCCCGCAGCTCGTGGGGCCGTGTCGAGCAGGAATCGGGAAGGGGAAACCGTCTCGGTGTCCGCCCGATGATCCCCGCCCGGGTGCACGCCGACACGGCGGTGCTCCTCGTCGATCACCCCGCCGCGTGGGAGGGCCTCAGGAGCGCCCGGGGTGCCGCCCCCGCGCCCCGAGGCCCCGGCGCTTCCAGGCAGTGGGAGCAGAGAGGGGTGAGGCCGGTGAAGCACCTGCTCCGGGCTGTGGAGCCGGCCTCCCGGGACCAGCACTGAAGGTCGGGCCGGAGGTGTCGGAGACCGGGAACGACGAAGGCGCCCGCCGCCGCACTTGCGAGTGCGGCG
>NZ_ANBF01000196.1 GCF_000341025.1 Nocardiopsis salina YIM 90010
TCTCATTCCAGCGGTGCTACCACCTGCGGGAACGGCGGGAGATCACTTCTGACCTGCAATTCCGGGTCACCCGAGATACCGCTAGATCCCCCGGCTTCCCGTTGCCGTCCGGTCCGAATGCGGTCCGGAGAAACGGAACGCCCGACCGGGTCTGTCCACCCGGTCGGGCGTGAAGCCGGGACCTATCCCAAAGGTCCGAACCATGCATCACATTACAGACCCGGCCCCGCCCGTCCTCGTGATCGAGGCAGTCCTCCCGGCGACCGTGGCGCGACTCGAACGCCCCGCTACCGACCAGCGGCCGTACACGATCGTCGTCGTGCCCGTGGCCGTTCAGGGGGTGGAGCTGTGAGCGCCCCCTCCCACGGTCTGGCCGCTGACATCCTCGCCGTCCTCGACCAGCACGGCCACCACTGCCCCGACGACCAAGCCCGGGGCGCGGCAATCATCCTCCTCGGTGACGTCCTCGACGCCTACCAAGGACGCATCAACAGTGCCCGGATGGTGCGGGAGTCCCACCAGCACGGCGCCGAGGGTGCCGAATGAAGCGCGGAAGTGTGGTCGCCTGGTTGGCGTTCGCCACCGGCGCCGTCGTGTCCATCGGCGCGAACGTGCTCCACGCCCTCGACGGTGACGGGCCGACCGACTTCGGTCGTCTGGTTGCCGCCGGGTGGGCGCCGGTCGCGCTGCTTCTGGTCGCCGAGCTGGTGGCCCGTGCACGGCAGTCCGGCCCCTGGTGGATCATCACGCTTCGGTGGTCCGGTACCGCCGTGGTGGCCGCTGTGGCCGCGATCGTGTCCTACGGGCACATGCGGGACCTGTTGCTGTCCTACGGAGAAACCGCGTTGGTCGCCCACCTGTTGCCGCTGTCGGTGGACGGTCTGCTGTTGGTCGCGTCGTTGGCGCTCGCGTCCCCGGACGGCACAGACCAGCGGCACGCGCACGGCGAGAGCGAGAAGCAGCAGGTCAGCCCTACCGTCGTCAATGCCGACGGTTCCGCCCATGGTGCCGCCCCCTGGCTGGTCAACGAGTCGGTGCCTGCCGCGCGCGACACCCGCGACACGGTCACTGTGCCGATTCCTCCGGAAGGGGTCGATAGTGCCGACCCCTCGCACACCGCAGCCAAGCGAGACGACGACCGAGCGCGGGCGCGGCATGCCTACCGTGCCGCCCTCAACGAGGGAGTCCCGCTCACCGGCAAGGAGCTTGCCGCACGGTTCGGCCGGTCCGAGTCGTGGGGGCGAACCCGCATCCGGGAGTGCCGCGCCGCATGACCACACCAGGGGTCGGCACCCGCGCCGGCCCCTGGTTCCTGATCTGCCCCTGCGAAGACGACGGGCCCTGCCTACTCTGGGAGTTGCGAGCAACCAGGAAGGCAGGGCCGACATGGCTGAGGATATCTCCATCGGGGACACCCTCCGAGACCTACGCGCCGAACGGGACCTCACACAGGAAGAGTTGGCAGAAGCCGCACGGCTCCACGTCAACACCGTCCGCAAGATCGAACAGGGCGGCACAGGATCGATGGAGACCTACCACCGCCTCGCCCGGGTACTCGGAACAACCACCGGACGTCTGGTCGCCGGACAACCCGCACGTCGACAGAACCACGGCGACGACAACAAGGTGTCCCTGCTGGACATGCGCCGCGCCATCACACCCCCCGTGGGGCTCGACGGGCACGCCGCCCTACCCGACGAAGAACCCGACCTCGCCGACCTACGGGGCGCCGCCGAGTCGTTCGCACGCTCCTACCACTCGGACCGGTACCGGGACATGGCCACCCTCGTTCCCCGGCTGGTCACCTCTGCGCACGCCGCCGTCAACCACTACGCCCACACCCCCCAGCAAGCCGACGCCCACCGCGTGCGGTCCGAGATCCTCCAACTCGCCGGGCGCTACCTCACCCAAGTCCGCGCCTACGACCTCGCACAGACCGCGCTCACCGACGCCGTGCGCGACGCCGCCACCGGCGAGGACCGGCTGAATGCTGCCGCCTCGATCATCGGGCAAGCGTGGGTGCTCCTGCGGCAAGGGCGCCTCGACGAAGCCCAAGAGCTTGCCGCCGACACCGCCGACCAAGTCGAACCGCGCATGAGCCGCGCGTCCGGCGAGGAACTTGCCGCGTGGGGTTGGCTCCTACTGCGGGCGTCTGCCGCTGCGGCACGCAACAACCGCCCCGACGAAGCACGCGAGGCCATCACCCTCGCCCGTACCGCCGGTGCCGCACTGGGCGGCGAGGTCACCCACCGGTTGCGCGGGTGGGTCTCGTTCGGCCCCACCACCGTCGAGCTCAAAGCGATCGAGAACGAAGCGATCGCCGACCGCCCCGACCGTGTGCTGTCCATGTCCAAGCCACTCACGCAAGGCTCCTCAACCTCCGACAACTGGAACCGCCACATGTTGGACGTGGCCAAGGCACACGCGCGCATGCGCCACGACCAGGAAGCCACACACGTCCTGTCCGGGCTGGTGCGCGCTTCGCCCCAGTGGCTCTCACACCAACGGCTCGCCGCCGACACGTTCGCCGAGGTCCGAGCCCGGCGCAAGCGCGCGTTGACCTCCGAACAGCGCAAGCTCGCCGCCCTGTTCGCCGAGTAGAGCAGGACAAGTACCACGGGGCGTGGTAGTCGCCGGGGCACCCCGGTTGGAACTACCACGCCCCGTGTCTGTAACCGCCGCCACACTTTCCGTAGCTTCGTGCTCACCCCAACAACCGAGGTGAGCAGATGATGACGGACCAACGGGCGGAAGACCGCGCGGCGCTGCACGGGCACCCCTCAGCTATCGAGGTCATCGCGGCCGACTACCCGGCATGGGACATCAGCCGCGAGCCCCACGCCGGCCCCTGGTGCGCCACGCGCGGCGAGACCCGTCTGAGTGCCGACACCCCCGCCGGTCTCCTCGTGCGCGTGGAAGAGCAGGAACTCGCCCGGCTCCAAGCCGCCCACGCCCACCAGTGGCGCATATGGCGCACCCCCAACTACTGGATGGCCAACGCCCGCGTGCCCGGGATCGAACCGACGTTGATGGAACCGACCCCCGGCGCGCTGGAAGCGAAGATGCGCAACCCCGGGCCGCACATCGCCCCGCCCTACCCCGAGTAGGCGAAAAGCTCCCGCGCCTCGGGGTCCATGTACGCACGGGGATGTGCACTGGTCGACACCCCCGGGGCGCGGGTCTTCACCCGCACACACCCCACTCGGCCAACCGGCGCCAACCAGCGTCGAGACCAGCCTCCCGCACCCACCCCCGAGCCGCAGCCTTACGCCGGTTGACCGGGTGGGCGGGCACACCGAATCGTTCCGATGCTGGCATCGGCCAGCCGCGTGCGTGCATCCACGCCCGGTACCGGCCTTGGTGGTGCCACACCACGTGGTCGCCGTCGAGGAGCTCGGGCGGCACCGGTAGCCCTTCGACCACCGGCGCCGCCATCGCGGCCGCGCGGGCACGTCTGCGGGCGCTCACTCGGCCGTCTCCGCAATGCGCCACCCCAACGCCGCCATCGCTTTCGGGGTCAACCCGAGCGCCTCACTCGCGTAGCGGGCTTCCTGCGCCATCCACGCGGACGCCTCACCCGCCAAGATCGCCGACTCATACACGATGAGTACCGCCACCGTGCCGCGCGCGGTGTCGTCGAGCTGCGTCGCCTGCGGCGACTGCCAGATCTCTTCCCAGCGCCTGGCCTCGGCTTCGGTCCACTCGCGTCCTGGCGGCATGGGCGGCACCGGAAGGTCACACCCAGCGGCGGGCAAGTCGACCAGCGCCGACCGTGCCCCCGTTGAGACCGGGCGCCGGTGAGCCCGGCTATGCGGCTTGGCCACGTTCCGAGGCGCTGGCATGATCGCTCCTCTCATTGAGGTTGATTGGTCAAGGCACACCCTGGAGACCTCCCCGGCGACCTTTCGTGGATCTCCGGGAAGGGGTCATCCGGGTGGGGTCGGTGGCTCACGGGCGCGGGATGAACGTGTCTCCGAAGGTGTCGATCTCCTCGCCGTGTTCGTTGATCTCGCGAATGCTCTTCCTGCGCGCGTGTGCTCGGATCAACTCGGCAGTCTCGGCGTCGCGCGCGTAGAACACGCCGTCACG
This sequence comes from Nocardiopsis salina YIM 90010, assembly GCF_000341025.1. GTDB lineage: Bacteria > Actinomycetota > Actinomycetes > Streptosporangiales > Streptosporangiaceae > Nocardiopsis > Nocardiopsis salina. Next base: position 4,090 of record NZ_ANBF01000196.1, read on the forward strand.
GAAGACCACAGTCCGCCCGTCACCAGGACGGCTCAGCTTCACCGTGTGCGCGCCGCTGTCCCTGCTGACGGCGGACGGTCCGAGCTTGAACCTCGCGACGATCTCCGGCGCGTCAGGGACCTCCCCGCTCTTGCGCGTTCCTGCGTCCGCCGCGTCGGCGACGGCATCAGCATCGGCGCGGACCTGGGCGGTAGTAGCGCGGCGGTGGTCTTCTTCGAACCGGGTCAGGACCTGGGTCAGGCATTCGGCGTAGCCCCCTGCTTGGAGGGCGAGGCTGGGGCGAGCCCCCCGCAGTCCTCGTTGGTGTGCCGCACGGCGCAGTGCCTCGTGCTCTCCGTGGGCCTGTGCGCGGGCGAGGGCGAACCGGCGCCACGCGGTGAGGGTGTCCTCCTCGCTGCCTCCGGTCGCGGCCTTCTCGAACTCTTCCCACATGGTGGCGACGTGGGGGCGTACCTGGTCGTAGAACCGGGTGACGCGTCCCTGCCAATAGCTGGTGAGGGTGTTCTCCCGTGCGGACTCAACAGCGGCGCGGGCCTTCTGTGCCGCTTCTCGGGCGGCCCGGTACTTGCGTTCGATCTTGTCGGCTTCGGCTTGCAGGTGGTCGGGGTCGTACTGTTCAGCGGTCTTCGTGGTCGACATGGTTCTTCTCCTCGTTCTTGCGGGTGTGGTCGGTGATGGTGAGGCCGAACGTGGTCAGGGCCCGGGAGCGGGAGTAAGCGGCCGGTTCGCCGGGGTCGATCTCTCCGGCGGGGCCGCGCGGTCGGTGGCCGCGCGTGTAGTACCAGCGTCCGAGTTCGTAGCGGTCAGCCATGGGTGTTCCTCCTTGTTGGCGGGGCGCCCACGGGTGCGGGCGCCCCGGGGTTCTTATGCGGCGGTCTGGTGGTCGAAGCAGTGGCCGTCAGGCCACATGTCGAGGGCGACACGGCGCTCACATCCGGGGGTCCGGCACGTGGACACGGTGGGCTCTGGCGCGTGCCCCCCTTCGTTCGGCGGTACAGAAAGCACAGAACTCACTTCAGAACTCCCCTGCCCTGACTTCTGTGCTTTTTGTGCTGCGTTTCCGGCGGGGCCGTCCGCGTGCACGTCCGGATGGAGGGCATACCTCGGCGAGGGGGGCCGCCCCTTCTTTCCGGGGGTCCTCTCGGGGGTCACGTCGGCAAGCCACCCGAGATCCTCAAGTTCGACCATCGCGTCCCGGACAACTGCGGCGCCTCCCACATCCGGCACCCACTGACGGCCGTGGAGCCCCACGTGGACCTTCCGAACGGACACCTGCTCTCCGGGGCGGGCGTTCTTGGCCAGCCAGTCGAGGATCTCCGCCAGGGGCCTACGTCCACCCTCGGCACGCGCGTCCATCAGCTCGAACACACGCCGGGCGTGCGCGATGAAGTACGGCGCCAGCTCGATGGCACGCGCCATGGTGCCCTCGGTGATCTCGACGGCACCGGGGTTGTCGTAGATCTCCATGCACGCGGCCACGCGGGCGATCTGACCGCAGAGTTTGCCCGCCCACTCGGCCAAGTCGTGCAGGTCGCCGCCCTCGCCCTTGCGCTGCTCGACGTCGTTGTAGAAACTGCCGAACCGGCGTCGTGCCTGGTCGGTCAGTTCCAACGTCGCTACGGTCTCGCCCGCCCACACCTGGTGCACGATGGCGCTCACCCGGGATTCGAGCCCGGCGACAACGGCCGGCGGGATTCCGGGAGCGTCGAAGGTGCCCGGGGGCATCTGCGGGGACAGCGCCATGAGGAACCGGTTCAGGAAACCGGACTCCTTGAAGTCGGGGTTCTGCTTGGACAGACCCTCGACCATGCCCGTTTGGATGATCAGCCCCAGGGTGACGGCGGTGTGGGGCATATACGACCCGCCACGGGAGACCCTGCCGGAGTGGTAGGCCACGCCGGTGTACCCCTCTAGGAGAGGGCCGATGTTGGCTTGTCCGTTGCCGTAGATCCCGGCCGCGTGTTTCCACAACGTGGCTTCGGAGCCGAGAACGGCGACACGTCCACCCTGCTCGCCCATGGTCTTGGCCAGGTACTCGATTGTGGAGTCCCCACCCGCGAGGATCTGGGGCAGGTGCCGTCGGGTTCCGGCTTCCTCCACCTCGTCACGTGCCATCTGAAGGTCGGCGTCGTCGGCCTTGCCGCTCTTGGCTTGCTGCTTGGCTTTTTCGTACCGGGCTTCAGCGATCTCGACCTGTTCGTTGTGTCGCCAGACCTCCGGCCCCACCTTCTCGGCCAACTCTGCTGCGGCGCGTTCGAGCGGCTCCATGGCCAAGGACAGGGCCGGGGTCTTGCGTGCGGACGAGTCGGCCAACGCCATGGCGTACAGGCACACCATCTCGGTCCAACCGTCCTTGACCTTGACCCGGCGCCGCCCTCCGACTGCTGCTGAGATCACCGACAGGGCGGAGAACGCGGCGATGTCCTCGGAGACGTTGAGGCTCACCGACGCCGCGCGCACCCACTCGGCCAGAGTTCCGAGGTGGCCCGTGGGGAAGGCCGGGAGCCGGGGCACGTGGACCGGGACGGGGGCGCCTTCGAATAGATGACCCCCCTCGTTCGGCGGTACAGAAAGCACAGAACTCGCTTCAGAACTCCCCTGCCCTGATTTCTGTGCTTTTTGTGCTGCGTTTCCGAGGGGGTCATGAGTCTCGGGGACTCGTTCGGTGAGCCCCCGGATGGCCCCGTTCAGTTCGGCGCCGGTCTTGGCCTTGACCGCCGAAACGACCCACGCGAGCACGTCATCGAACTCAGCACCGGCTTCTTTCGGCGTCAGGGCCCGGTCCGAGCGGGTACGCGGCTTGGCCATCATCTCGGCGTGCAGCGGCCGGAGCGCCTCCTCGGCACGCCGGGCCGCGTACATTCCCACGCGGGCCTCGGTCATCGTGTCCAGAAGGGCGAACTTCACGCTGTCGTGGCGCGAGTAGCCGCCGTTGGCCCGGGCCGCGAACCGCTCAACGATCGCGTTCAGAAGGTAGGGGCGCATCTGGGCGGTGTAGGTGTCGAGGAACTCCTCGACCTCCTCGCGCGTGGCTTTGGACCGGGACTCTCGCGCTTGGGTGAGCTTCTCGGCCAGGGTCTCGGGCAGCACTGGCAAGGCACCGGCGGTCAGCCACTTGTACCGGCCTCCCTGTTCAGCCTTTTCGTGCTCGGAGGGGGCGACGACGATGACGCCGTTCTCCCCGCGCACTTCGCCCCACGCGCCGCCCAAGGCGCCGGTGCTGTTGCCGTACCCCTGGCCGTGCGGGGTGGCGAACACGTAGTGCCCGCGCATGGGCTGGCCTGTACGGGTGGACTGGTACGGCGGGTTGAGTTTGGTGATCGCCTCTGCGAGGGGCTCGGGCATCTGGTCGGGGTCGTCGACGTCGAACACCACGGCCCCGGGACCGACGTGCAAGGCCATGCTGGTGTGTCCATCGGTGAGGAACCAGTCGGTGAGCTGTTGGGGGTCCCGGCTGGACTTGAGGTGCCAGCTACCGCCGACGACGCTTCCCGGGTGCTTGCTGCCGCTACGGATCGGCCGGGGGAGG
>NZ_ANBF01000197.1 GCF_000341025.1 Nocardiopsis salina YIM 90010
AGGAAATGGTCTTGTGGGTAACTCCACGGCGATGGTTTTGCGGGGTATTCTGGAACGGGAGAAAGTGTACCCACGCCCCGCCCGCCGGGCGGGAGAATCTCCGAAACGGTGCGGGGCCCACCCGGCTCGGGCAGCAGGACCCCCGCCGGGCCACCGCACACACGTGTCACCCCCGACACTCAATGCCCTGCCGGGAGTGCGCGGGGCGTGCCGTTG
>NZ_ANBF01000198.1 GCF_000341025.1 Nocardiopsis salina YIM 90010
CGGTTCCAGGCACCGGGCCCGACTGCCTCAACGAAACAGGCGCCGAATCCGACCGGGAAAGAGCCCAGCGGGTCAGGGGCTCAAGCCCTGCCGAGCCAGGGCCTTCGGTTCCCGAAGCCGGACCCCGACCAACCATCACCTGAGGCAACACCCCCCAACCCCCACACCCCCCAACCCCCACACCCGCCTCTCCGCCCGTGCCGACGGCGCGTAGTTCAACCGAGCCACCGTCCGGCGCATGCACACGGGTCCGTCGCCGCGTCCCCGGGAACACCGACCCCATGTACGAGACCGAGTTCGAGCCCCTGCCCATGACCACGAGCCCAGAGGAAGGCGACCGGGACGCCCGTGTCGCCCTCCTCCCGGTGGGCAGCCTCGAACAGCACGGCGCGCACCTGCCCCTGGTGACCGACACCGTCGTGGCCTGCATCCTGTCCCGGCAACTGGCGGGGGCCCCCCCCGTGCGCACACTGCCCCCGATCACGTTCGGGTGCTCGCACGAGCACGCCGCCTGGCCCGGCACGGTGAGTGTGTCCGCGCGCACCCTCGACGCGGTCGTCACCGACATCGCCGCCTCCCTGGACCCGGTGAGGCTGGCGGTCGTCAACGGGCACGGCGGCAACCACGTGCTCGCCAACACCGCGCAGGCCTCGGGCGGGCGGATCACGCTCTTCCCCGGGCCGCAGGAGTGGGAGGCCGCGCGCTCCGAAGCCGGGCTGGCCACCGACAACGACACCGACATGCACGCCGGGGAACTGGAGACCTCGGTCCTCCTGCATGCAGCCCCGCACCTGGTCCACCCCGGCTACCGCGACGCCGACCACCTCACCGGGCCGCGCGACCACATGGGTGTGCTCGGGCTGGCCCCCTACGCCCCGTCCGGAGTGGTGGGGCGGCCCTCCCTGGCACGGGCCGACAAGGGAAGGGCGGTGCTGGCCGCCCTCACCCGACGTTTCGCGGGCCATCTCCGGGCGCTGGACGCGGAGCCCGGCGAGACCCTGCCCTAAACCCTGCCCTAACACGATCGTTCCCGGACGGCATCGCGCGCGCCACCAGGGACACCGCTCCGGGCGCAGCTGCGACCAGGGCGAGCAGGCCGTAGACCACCGACACCGTCACACCTGCCTGGGCCCCGAGCCCGGCCGCCGCGAACGCCGCCGCGGTGGCGGCCTCGCGCGGGCCCCACCCGCCCACGTTCACCGGGATGCTCATCGCCAGCAACGCCACGACCGCGAGCGGGACCAACTGGGTGAGGGGAGCGGCCACACCCGCGGCGGACGCGGCGACCAGGAACAGGCCCACGTGCCCGGCCAGTGCCACCACCGACAGCAGCACGACCGCAGGTGCATGGCCCAGCAGCCCGGCGCGGGCCTCCAGGGCGCTCGTGCGCAGGGCCCGCCACCACCGCGGTCGGCGTTCCCGGCCCAGCCGCAGCCCGACGGCGCCTGCGGCCAGAAC
>NZ_ANBF01000199.1 GCF_000341025.1 Nocardiopsis salina YIM 90010
TTCCAGAACCACCGCACGCACACCGCGCCCCAGCTCACCGGTGTCGCGTCCGTGGCTGACCGCCCGGTGCACGTCGCCGAGCACACCGGCGGGCAGCACCGCGTTGAGCAGCACCGCCAGGTAGTAGTCGGCCACCGCCCGCGGCCACGACAGCCGCAGCCCCACCGCCCGAGCGACCACGACCCAACGGGCCGCGCTGGCCACCGTCGTCACCGCGCCTGCGCCCAGCGCCCAGAGCAGGACGGATGGTTGCAGGGCCGCGAAGGCCGAGGTGAAGGCCTCCGCGGGGAACCACCACACCACCGCGAGCAGGACGGCCGCGCCCGCGCACGTGCGCAGCCATGCGCCGGTCCGCCCGCGCCGGACCGGGTCCCACGGCCTGCGGCCCCGGGACGGAGCACGTTCCTCTACCACCGGCACGGCTTCCCCCTTCGTACGATGCCCTACCCGCTCGTGCGCCCCGTTGCCCGGGGCGTTCGCGTCGGGTTCACGACGGCAGCACGGCCAGGTCGGTGTGGTGCACCGTGGCGTGCAGGCGCCCCTCGGCGTGCGCGGCCAGACGCCGCTCCAGGTAGGCGCGAGCAGGCAGGGCCGGGTGGTGCTTCGCGGCGGCCCCGACCCACCCGCGCAGCCACGCCTCGGTCAGCTCGGGGCGGTGCGGGCCCAGGTGCCACGGGCTCGGGAAGTGCCGTACCCGCCGCCCGAACCGGTGCAGGACCTCGGTCAGCAGAGGTGCAGCGTCCGGCCCGAGACGGCCGCCGCGTCGCTGGTGGGCATCGAAGGCAGCGGCGAATTCCCCGTCCCACGGGTCCGACGGCCACAGTTCCACCCGGCCCAGCACCGTCAATGTGAACAGCGCCGGGCACCCCAGTTCCACGACCGTGCGTGCCAGGTGCACGGCCTGGTCCTCGGTCAGCAGATCGAGCAGCGCCGAGGCCACCACCAGGCTCGCCCCGCGCAGGTCCCCGGGGTGGAGCGTGTCCAGGTCCGCCTCCAACGTCCGCGCCGGAGCAGGGACGGAACGCCGGGCGAGCTCCAGCAGCGCGGGGTCGCGGTCGACCAGCAGCCACCGCCCCGATCCGGGCAGGCGCGGTACCAACCACCGGGCCATGGACCCCGTTCCGCACCCCAGATCGGCCACGAGTGTGCCGTGCCCGTAGAAGAGGGCCGGCGTTTCGGTGGCTCGTGCCTCGGCGTCGGCGTTCTCCCGCAGGGCCAACCACTCGGGCGCGAACCCCTCCGCGATGCTCACAGCCACCTCTCACGGTCGAGCAGGGCGGCCATGCCCGCGGCCGCCTGGCCCCATCCTGCCAAGGTCCCCCTGCGCAGGCCGGCCGAACGCCGCAGACGCCGTCGCAGCCCCGGATCGTCCCACCACTCGCGCAGCGCCCCGGACAGGGCCGCGGGGTCTCCGGGCGGGACCAGCAGCCCGGGGCGGGAGCCGTCGGGTGCGCGGCCGAGCGCCTCGGACACCCCGCCGGTCCGGGTGGCCACGACCGGGACCCCGCGTGCCAGGGACTCGGTCACCGCCATACCGAAGGTCTCCGCTCGGGAGGCGAGCACACACACGTCCGCGGCCGCGCGGGCCCCCTCCAACTCTGCGCCGCTCAGAGGGCCGGTGAAGCGCACGCGGTCCCGCCATCCGCGCTCGTCGACCGTCGCGCGCAGGTCGTCGGCGTGGGCGCCCGGTCCCGCACCCACGCAAGTCAGGCGCCACGGTTCCGTGCCGAGGCGGACGAGGGCGTCGAACAGTACGTCGTGACCCTTGCGCGGGGTCAGCGAGGCCACACACACCAGGTGGGACCGCCCGTCCGTGCCCGGAGCCGATGGAGCGGGGTCGGTGCCGGGTGCGATGGCGGCCACCTCGGCCAGGCCGTGTTGTTCCTGGAGGTGGCGTCGGGCCCAGTCGCTGGTGGCCACCACACGGCGGGCCGAGCGCAGGGCGCGGTGTTCGTGTGCGTGCCGGTCGGCGGCCTCGGAGGCGGTGAGCCCGCCCTCCAGCGCGAGCGGAAGGTGCACCAGGACCACCAGCCGCAACCGGCGACCGTGCACCGTCAGCACCTCGGGTGCCGCGCACGCCACCAGACCGTCCAGGAGCACCACGGTGCCCTCGTCCAGGGACGCCAGTACACGCGCGAGCCCGGCGCGGTCGTCGGCCGACGGTACCGGCCAGGAACCGGACACCTGCACCATCCGCACCGGACTGCCCCGGGCCGCGAGCGCTTCGGCCAGGCGACGGTCGTAGACGTCGCCGCCGCTGGGCGCCGCCGATTCCGGCACCACGAACACTGTCAAAGTTCGAGGTCGAAGGAGGCCCAGGCCACGTGGGACTCGTGCAGGGTCACGCTCAGCCCGGCCAGGCCGCGGTCACGGGCACCGATCCGGTCGGCGACCCGCTGGGCCACGACCCCGGCCAGGTACTCGGACGTGGTGTTGACCCCCGCGAAGTCCGGATCGTCGTCGAGGTTGCGGTGGTTGAGCCCGCCCAGGACCGCCGACAGGATCTCGGCGGCCTCGGCGATGTCGACGACCACCCCGTCGGGGTCCAGGTCCCGGCGGCGGAAGGTCGCGTCGACCACGAACGTGGCCCCGTGCAGGGCCTGGGCAGGGCCGAAGACCTCACCCCTGAAACTGTGCGCGACCATCATGTGGTCGCGGACGGTGACGCTGTACACGCTGTGCTGCTCCCTTCGTCGGTTTCCCGGCACGGTCGGCGGCGCCGGTCAGTCGTAGACCACCCGGTGGCACAGCGCAGGAATGCTCCCGTCGGCCAGGCGCGGCAGTACTTCCGGCAGGTCCTCGAACCGGCTCTGTCCGGTCAGCAGCGCGTCGAAGGCCGGGTCGGCGAGCAGCCGCAGTGCCAGCGCCAGTCGTTCGGCGTGGTCGTAGCGCGACCTGCGGGCCGGGGAGATCATGCCGACCTGGCTGGCGCGCACGGCCAACCGCTGGGAGTGGAAGTCCTCGCCCAGCGGCAGTATCACCTGCCGGTCCCCGTACCAGCTCAGTTCCACGACCTCGCCCTCCGGTGCGAGCAGGTCCAGCGAACGGGTCAGGCCGGACTCGGTCGCGCTGGTGTGGAAGACCAGGTCGCAGTCGGTGTCGGCTTCGACGGGCGCGGCGAAGTCCACCCCGAGTGCGTCGGCGGTCTCGGCGCGCTCGGGCACGACGTCGACCAGCTGTACCCGGGTCCCGGGCACACGCGAGACCAGGCGGGCCACACAGCAGCCGACCATGCCCGCACCCACGACCGCGACCCGGTCGCCGACCCTGGGGGAGGCGTCCCAGAGCGCGTTGACGGCCGTCTCCACGGTCCCGGCCAGTACGGCGCGCTCGGCCGGAACCGGGGCCGGGACCAGGGACAGCGCCTCGACGGGGACCACGAAACGGTCCTGGTGGGGAAAGAGGGTGAAGACGGTGCGTCCGACGAGGTCGGCCGGGCCCTGCTCGACCTCGCCGACGTTGAGGTATCCGTACTTGAGCGGACCGGGGAAGTCCCCCTCCTGGAAGGGTGCCCGCATCACCTCGTACTGATTGGCGGGCACACCCCCGTCGAACACGAGGGTCTCGGTGCCCCGGCTGATCCCCGAGTACCTGGATCTGACCAGGGCCTGTCCCGCTTCCGGGGCGGGCAGATCCACGTCGCGGATCTCGCCCCTGCCGGGGGAGTTCACCCAGAACGCGCGGCCGCTGTGTCCCACGCTGACCCCTTTCCTGGCCGGTGTCGGGTCGGGCACGGCGCGACGACCCGGAGCCGGCACGCCGATTCCCTACCCTCTCAGGAGCCCCTGGACCGTCCCGGCGGGTCCCCGTCCACGGGCCCGGTGGCGCCGTAGCAGCCACCGCACGTCCCGGCCGAAGGACCACACGAGCATCGCCAGCGCCGATCCCACCAGGGCAGCGGCGGCCGGGGCCGGAACCACGGGTGCTGCTGCGGCCACCAGCGCAATTCCCTGGACCGCGGCCACCGCCTTGCGCGAGCGCCGTTCGGGCAGCGGAACGGCCAGCCAGGGCCAGGGCACCGAGGCCGCCCAGAACACGTACCGGAACGCGCCCACCAGAAGCACCCACGGGCCCAGGTCCGCGGCCACGTGCACCCCCAGGACCACGAGGACGAACGCGTCGACCTCCATGTCGTAGCGCGCGCCGAAGGCCGAAGCGGTCCCGGTGCGCCGGGCCACGAGGCCGTCCACCAGGTCCAGGGCCAGCGCGATCGCGGCCAGCGCCACCAGGGGCCAGGGCGGACCGCCCTGCGCGACCAGGGCCACCACCCCGCCCACGAGCACTGCCCGCACCGTGGTCACGGCGTCGGCCGGGCCCAGGCTGCGGCCGCGGGACGCCCACCCGAGCACTGCCGTGCCGGCCAGCGTGTACAGCGCGCCCGCTGCCCACGCCGGCGCGGTCAGGCCCACCGACAGGTCCAGGGCCGCGAGGACGCCCGTCTGTGCTGCCGCGCCTGCTGCGATCCACCGCATCGGGCTCTCAGACACGGGGCTCCCTCAGATGGGGGAGGTCGTGGCCCAGCCGGTCGCGCTTGGCGGTCAGGTACCCCATGTTCTCGGGGCGGGCCGGGGCCAGCAGCGGGACCCGCGAACGCACCGGGATCCCGCGTGCGGTGAGCGCCCGCGCCTTGTCGGGGTTGTTGGTCAGCAACCGGACCGAACGCACCGCAAGGTAGCGCAGCACCCGGGCGGCGGGCCCGTAGTCGCGGGTGTCCACGGGCAGGCCCAGGGCGGTCGCCGAATCGACGGTGTCCAACCCGCTGGTGTCCTGCAGGGCGATGGTGCGGGCCTTGTCCACGAGGCCGATCCCGCGCCCCTCGTGTCCGCGGAGGTAGACCAGGACGCCGCTTCCGTGGTCTGCGATGGCGTCGAGCGCGGAGGAGAGCTGGTCACCGCACTCGCAGCGCAGAGCGGCGAAGACGTCCCCGGTCACGCACTCCGAGTGCACCCGGGTGAGTACGTCGTCGGCCCCCGCTGTCTCGCCCGAGACCAGCGCGAGGTGTTCGTTGCGGTCGACGGGGTCGAGGAAGGCCACGGTCCGGAACACGCCCCGCCTCGTGGCCAGTTCGCTCTCGGCCACCGACGCCGGATCCAGGCTCTGTTCGCTCATGGCCCCCTCGTTCCACCGCCAGTCGGACACACCCCCGCCGGTGCCCGGACCCGTGCCGTAGGAAACCTGAGCCCCATCCCTCTCAGAGGGAACAGCCCGCGGGGCGGGTGGCCGATTCCGGTCAAGTGCGCTCAGGCCTGCCCCTTCCGGGCATGTACCGGACGGCCGTACGCCCGGTCCCGACCGCCCCGCCACAGGCGAACCCTGACGGTGGGGTCCGTGGTGTTCGGGGCGGGCGGTATCCCCCGACCGAGAAGGGCCCGGATGGACACCGAGCACCGCGACACCGGCGACGCCACCAGTGACGTGTCGCCGGGGGCAACCGGCGACACCTCCGGCTCTACCGAAACGCCCGCGCCCGCGCAGGCCGGCCCGCCTGAGCTCCGCGCACGCCTGCGCGCCCGTATCGGTGCATGGGCCCGGTTCCTGGTCGGCCGCGCCGGTGTGGCCCTGGGGCTGGCCGCGGGGCTGGTCCTGGTCAGCGGCGCGGGCCCCCTCCTGCGGGACACGGCGGACCCGGGACCGGGCGTGCTCGGCGCCATCGTGCTCACCGAACCGGCTCCACTGATGTACCCCTGGTACGCCGTCGTGCTCGGCCACGCGCTCCTGCTCTGCCTGCTCCCGCGCGGACCCTGGGCCGTGTTCGTGTTCGCCGCCGCCCTGGTCGTCACCGCCCTGGCCTGGCTCTCCGTGCCGGCCCCCGACACGGTCGCCCTGCCTCCGGACCCCTCCGGCAGCGCTGTCGATCTGGCCTCCGTCCTCTTCGGGGCCGACGCGCCGCCGGCCGTGCAGGAGGCCACCGCAGGGTCCCTGGCCCGCATCGTCCTCGGTGTGCTCCTGCTCAGCGCAGCGGTGATGATCGCCCGCGACGTGCGCGCTCCCCTGCCCGACCGGTCCCCGGGCCGGTCTCGTCGAACCAGAGGGACCCTCGTGGCCGTCGGTGCCTGCGCGCTCCTGGCCCTGGTCGCGCTGGTGTGGACCGCCGCCCTCCTGTACACGCTGGCCACGGGCGACCCTGCCCTGCGTGAGGGGAGCCTCGGTGCCTTCGTGGAACCGGACACACTCGCTCCCGGCCGTGGCTGGGCCGAACGCAGCGCTGCCGCTCTGACCCTGGTCGCCCTACCCCTGGTGTATGCGGGGGTGCAGGGAACGCGAACCCTGCTGGGCCGTACCTGAGCCCGCCCGCCACCGTCCGCGCTCCACCGCCGACGCGGGCCCCCTCTGTGTCCCCTCTTTTATTACTCGCTGGTAAGTTCGCTGTGTTGTGGCGGCCGACGGCTGCGTACCGGCGACGGAGGAGACCAGTGCACCAGGGGGCCCTGACCAGGCTCAAGACCGTTCCCGACTGCCGTTTCCGGCTCTTCCTCCTGCACCATGCGGGCGGAACGGCGCAGGGGTACCGTCCCTGGGTCCGGCACTTCCCCGAGGACTGGGAGATCTGTCTGCTGCAGGCCCCCGGGCGCGACACCGCAGCCCACCTCGAACCCATCGGCGACGCACGCGCCCTGGCCCGCCACTTCGCCGAGGCCACCGCCGACCTGCGCGACCGCCCCTACGGCCTCTTCGGGCACAGCATGGGCGCCCTGGTCGCCCACGAGATCGCCCACCTCCTGCTCGCCGACCCCGACGAACCCGACCCCGCCTGGCTCGGCGTCTCCGCCTGGAGTCCCCAACACGGGCCCGAACGGGACGCGCCCCGCCACCTGCGCACCGACGCCGAACTCCGCGAGGCCGTCGCCCGCATGGGTGGCACGTCCGCTGCTGCCCTGGCCGACCCGGCCCAGTGGGCCCGCATCGCTCCTGTCGTCCGCGCCGACCTCGGCCTGGTCGACACCTGGCGCCCCGACCCCGCGCGCTCGCCGCTGTCCCTGCCGGTGTCGGTCCTCGGCGGCGCCGACGACCGCGGCATGCCGCCTTCCCGCCTCGCCGCCTGGCGCGAACACACCGACGGCCCACTGGAGCACCACACCCTGCCCGGCGACCACTTCTACTTCGTCGGCCGCACGCGTGAAGTGGTCGAACGCATCGTCGGAGACGTCCGCGCCCGGGTGCCCGCCGTTGCATGACCCCGAACACCCCACCCCCTGTTGCGGTGCTTGGTCCCGGGTTACCGTTGTGCTATGAGCCTTGAGTTGTCTACTGACCGGCTCCTCATCCGGGAGTGGGAGCTGGGCGACGCCGAGGCGGCCCTGGAGGTCTACGGGGCCGACGAGGTCGCGCACTGGCTGACACCGGAATGGCGCCCGGTCAACGATGCCGCCGCCATGCGTTCGGTCCTGCACGCCTGGATCGAGTCGGGACCGAACCTGATGCCGCCCGCGGGACGTTGGGCCATCGTCCGCAAGGAGGACGGACAACTGGTGGGAGGGCTCTCTGTGAAGCTCCTTCCGCCCTTCGAGGAGGATTTCGAGCTCACATGGGCTCTGCGCCCCGACGTCTGGGGCCAGGGGTACGCCACCGAGGCCAGCGAGGCCATCACCGAATGGGCCTTCAAACAGGGGATCGAAGAGATCTTCGCGGTCGCCCGGCCCAAGAACGAACGTGCGATCGCGGTCGCCCGCCGGCTGGGCATGGAGTGGGTCGGTGAGACCGAGAAGTACTACGACATGCGGTTGCAAGTCTTCCGGCTGCGGCCCGGCTGAGGCACCTCGGCCGGGCGGCGACCGGGACGCCGGCGCCCGCCCGGTGCACACGCGAGAGGGGCCGCGCGCAGCGCACGGCCCCTCTTCGGTGTTTCGGGGTGCGGGTGCTCCCGGGATCGGCCCCCTCAGCTGCCCAGGAACTGGCTGATGCGCTCCACCTCGGCCTCCGACAGCCGCACCGAGGCCGCAGCCGTGTTCTCCTCGAGGTGCGTGACCCGCGACGTGCCCGGGATCGGGATCATCGCGGGGGAACGGTACAGCAGCCACGACAGCGCCAACTGCACCGGCGCGACCTCGTGCTCGGCGGCGATCGAGGCCAGTGGGGACTCCGGCGCGGCCATCTCCCCGCGTGCGACCGGTGCCCACGGCAGGAAGGCGATGCCGTCCTTCTCGCACTGCTCCAGCACGTCCTCGGACTGCCGGAACGAGGGCGCGTACTGGTTCTGCACCGAGGCGATCGGCGTGATGGCGCGGGCGGCGCTGAGCTCGTCCACCGTGACCTCGCTCAACCCGATGTGGTTGATCTTGCCCTGCTCGCGCAGTTCCACCAGCGCGCCCAGCTGGTCGGCCAGCGGTACCTCGGGGTCGATCCGGTGCAGCTGGAACAGGTCGATGCGTTCCACACCCAGGTTGCGCAGGCTCAACTCGGCCTGTTGCTTCAGGTAGGCGGGCCGCCCCAGCTTGTGCCACTGGGAGGGGCCGGTGCGGGCCAGTCCGGCCTTGGTCGCGATGACCAGGTCTTCTGCGTAGGGGTAGAGCGCCTCCCGGATCAACTGTTCGCTGATCTGCGGCCCGTAGGAGTCGGCGGTGTCGATGAAGGTGATGCCCAGGTCAACCGCCCGGCGCAGCACGGCCAGAGCCTCGTCGCGATCGCGCGGCGGCCCCCACACTCCGTCGCCCACGACACGCATCGCTCCGAAACCGAGTCGGTGGACCGGGAGGTCCCCGCCGATCCGGAAGGTTCCCGACCGTTCGGCGATGTGCGGTGTGGCTCGTACGTCGGTCACGGTGCTCCTGCTCGGTCTCTCGTCCGGTTTCGGGGAAGGATCTCAGGACGGACCGGGTGCCGCAAGATGCAACGGACACACGCAGGGGCCGCTGGTGCGGGCTCCGGCCTCAGCGGAAGGCGTCCAGGTGATCGGCCACCCACGAGGCGTAGTTGCGGCCAGGATGCCCCATGACACGCTCGTAGTCGGGGGAGACGATCTCCGACAGGTCCCACTCGGCGCGCTCGTCCTCGGGATCGGGTTCCCACAGCAGCCAGTCGCACAGCTCCGGCGGCAGACCGCGCGAGATCCACAGCTGCCGTGCTTCGGCCGGGCTCAAGTGCACGAAGGAGATATCGCGGCCCAGGGCCCGGGAGAGCACCTCGGTGCGCAGCCGCCACCGTCCTGGGCCAGGACCGCAACGCACCCCTGTCCGCGGTGGCCCGGGCCGCCGACGTCGGGCGCAGCACCCTGCACCGCTACTTCCCGGACCGCGACGAACTCGTGTCCGCCACCTACGAGGACTCCCTCGCCGAGATCGGCCGGGCCATGGAGGAGGCGCGTCTGCACGAGGGGCCGGCCCTGGAGGCCGTGCGCCGCATGATCGCCGCGCACATCGAGGTCGGCGACCGGGTCGTCTTCGCCTTCGGCGACCCCGCGCTCTCGCGGGCCCACGACACGGGGGAGGAGCCCGATGAACCCGAGGAGATCGTCGCCCTCTTCGCCCGCGGGCAGGAGGAAGGGGCCCTGGACACCAACGTCGAGCCCGAATGGTTCGTGCACGTCATGTGGGCGCTGGTCTTCACCGGCCTGGACCTGGTGCACACCGGGCGCATCTCACGCCACGACCTCGTGCCCCGCATCCTGCGCACCTTCGAGCGCGGAGCCCTGGTGCGCTGAGCGGTCGCCGTCGCGGGGCCGCTGACCGAGGTCCCGGGCACAGTCGGGGAGGGCAATACCGGACCTTCGTCAGCGCCGGTCGACCGCCCACAGGTCGGACTCGATGCGCTCGGCGGTCGTGCGCAGCTCCGGCAGCAGGTCCTCCTCCACCTGGTCGATCGAGGTGCGGTTGGCGTGTGCGGAGATGTTGACCGCGGCCACCACCTCGCCGGAACGGTCGCGTACCGGCATCGCCAGCGAGCGCAGCCCCTCCTCCAGCTCCTGGTCGACCAGCGCGTATCCCTGACCGCGCACTCGTTCCAGCTCCGCGCGAAGCTGCCCTGCATCGGTCAGGGTGAAACGCGTCAGCGCGGGCAGCTCCACCCGCTCCAGGTAGGGGTCCAGCTCCTCGTCGTCGCGGCCGGCCAACAGCACGCGCCCCATCGACGTCGCCGAAGCCGGGAACCGGGTCCCCACCGTCACCGACACCGTCATGATGCGCGAGGCCGCCGACCGTGCCACGTACAGGACCTCGTCGCCGTCCAGCACCGAGGCCGACGCGGACTCGTGCACACGCACCGACAGATCCTGCAGGTGCGGCTGGGCCACGTCCGGCAGCCCGGCCGATGCCACATAGGCGTAACCCAGGTCGAGCACGCGCGGGGTCAGCGAGAACAGGCGCCCGTCGGTGCGCACGTACCCCAGGTCGGCGAGGGTGAGCAGGAACCGCCGTGCCGCGGCGCGCGTCAGCTCGGTCTCGCGGGCCACCTCACTCAACGTCATGGAGGGGCGTTCGGCCGAGAAGGCGCGGATCACGGCGAGTCCGCGTTCCAGCGACTGCACGAAGTGCCCGCCGCGGGGCTGGTCGTCGGGCATGGCCGGGCCTTCCTGGTATCGGGTGTGCTGAGTCCGATGTTCTCATGCCGAACGGCCCCGGCGTTACGCCAGGTGCTGTCTCCAACCCCTGCCCGGCAGGCGATCCGGCTCGCGCCCGGCAACTCGGCGTCATCCGCTCGGCGCCCGGGTAGGACCCGCGCGAGAGCCATCCGAACCGAACGGAGCACGGACCCCATGAGCGTCGACCTCCACCACACCGTCACCGGGCCCGAGAGCGCACCCGTCCTCCTGCTGGGCGGGTCCCTGGGCTCCACCGCGCAGATGTGGGAGCCCCAGGCCGAAGCGCTGTCCACGGCCCTGCGGGTCGTGCGCTTCGACATGCGCGGGCACGGTCGCTCCCCGGTGCCCGACGGTCCCTACACCATGGCCGACCTGGGAGGGGACGTGCTCGCCCTCCTGGACCGCCTCGGCGTCGAACGCGCCCACTACGCCGGGCTGTCCCTGGGCGGAATGGTCGGGCAGTGGCTGGCGGTGAACGCCCCCGAACGCATCGACCGCCTCGTTCTGATGGCGACCTCCCCCTACGCCGGGCCGCCGCAGAGCTGGCTCGACCGCGCCGCCCTCGCCCGCGAGCAGGGACCCGTCGCCCTGGCAGACACCGTTGTGGGCCGCTGGTTCACCGAGGACTTCGCCCAGGCCCGCCCGCACGAGGTGACCGAACTGCGCGACGGCATCGCCGACACCCCTGCCGAGGGTTACGCCGCCTGCTGCGAGGCCATCTCGCAGTGGGACGTCCGCGATGACCTGTACCGTGTCGGCGCTCCCACCCTCGTCGTCGGTGGAACCGAGGACCTTGCGACCCCCATCGACGACAATGCCGCCCTCATCGCCGACCGCATCCCCGGGGCCCGGCTCAGGGTGCTCGACCACGCCGCGCACCTGCTGTCCTGGGAGCAGGCCCCGCGGGTCAACACCCTGCTGACCTGGCACCTGGCCCGGTCCGGCCCGGAACTGAGCGCCCGGTGAGCGGTCGGTGAGCGACCGTTGGACGCCACGGTGGGCGGTCGCCCCGGCCGTTCCGCCGTGACCGGGGTGACCGCCCACCGGCGCCCTCAGGGCTTGTAGGCGACCCCGGACAGTTCCCACAGGGTGATCTTGTCGTCCTGCGGGCGGGCGACCGGGGCGAAGTCCGGGTGGCGCCAGCTCGCGCAGTCCACCACCCGCGGGCCCTCGTCGCGCCCGTCCGGCCACGCGCTGACCGGGACCAGGCCGTCGAAGGCGGCCGCGGCCTCCTGGGGCGAGCGCACCCGGCCCCACGGGGTCCCGAAGCCGTTCATCTGCTCGGTCAGCCATGCCGCAGTGCCCGGGTCGTCCGAGACCAGGTGGGAGTAGATGAGGTAGGAGCCCGGAGCCAGGCGGTCCATCGTCCGGCGCACCAGGTCGAAGGGGCGGTCCTCGTCGGGCAGGCAGTGCACCATCGAGACCAGCATCAGGCACACCGGGACGTCCAGCTCGATGAGCGCCCGCACCTCGTCGGAGTCCAGGATCCCGTCGATGTCGCGCAGGTCGCTGAGTACGAACGCGGTCCCGGGCCGGTCGGTCAGCAGCGCCCGCCCGTGCACCAGGACCACGGGGTCGTTGTCGACGTAGACCACACGGGCGCGGGGGTCGGCGCGCTGGGCGACGTTGTGGGTGTTCTCGACCGTGGGTAGGCCCGCCCCCAGGTCCAGGTACTGCAGCACACCCTGGCGGGCGACGTGGTCCACCGCCCGGGTCAGGAAGGCCCGGTTGCCCAGCGACAGCGTCGCGATCTCGGGAATGTGTTCCAGTAGGGTGTCGGCCGATTCCCGGTCCACCGTGAAATTGTCCTTACCGCCCAGGAAATAGTCGTACATCCGTGCGACACTGGGCGTGCGCATGTCGATCCCGGGGGGAATGCGTTCGTTCATCGGCGCTGCGGGACCAACCTCGCCCCGGGGTCGGGCGGGCGGGATCCCTGCCTCCTTCTCGGTGGTCGTAGGTGCGCGCGTGCGGGCGGCTCCGAGCACGCGGGAACACGGCCGTTCAGGCGCATCGTAGAACGCGCACCGCCTGCTCGACCGGCTTTTCGGGAAGAAATTCGCCCACATGAACTCTTTCTCGGCGAGCCCCGGGACCGGGTGGGGTGCCGGTTCAGAGGCCGTCGTTCCCGTGCCCTCGGATTTCGCTGTTGCTTTCCTCGACGCGGGGGTCGGGGAGGGGCACCCGGGCCTTCTTCGCGGAGGACAGGTCCACTTGTTGCGTCCGCGCCGAAGACGGGATCACTCGGGGCGGTCGAACACCGGAAGGTCGTCCCACAGTGCCCCAGGGGCCGCTGCCCGCACGCGGGAGCCCGTGCCCGACAGGCCCTCCGGCAGGTCGGGCAGGGTGGGCTCCGACCAGAACGCCGCCGCCGAACCCGGGTCGGGGGCCTCGTCCCGCTGCCTCCCGGGTTCCTCCCCGTCATCGTGGGCAGCTGCAGCGGACACCCGGGCCACGAACGCGGATTTCTCACCGCCGGCCCACCGCACCAGCATGAACGGGTCCGCGTCAGCGCGCGCGGCCAGCTCGGCCACCAGCGTCCCCAGGTGGGCGCACACTCCGTCCCAGTGCGTACACGTGCACGAGGCCGCCAGCGGTCCCCACCCGGGCAGCAGCGGCAGTCCCACCACCTCGAACACCCGCCCCAGCTCCACCGGCAGCCGCCCGTCCAGGGCCGGGGCACAGAAGACCGGCTGGGAGGCCAGAGCGGCGCACACGCGGTCCCAGTCCTCCTCCTCGGCCACCGGGCGGGCCAGACTCACCTCGTGCCCGGCCACCCGTGCACCCACCTCGCCGGAGCGCACCGACCAGCGCTCCACCGGCCCCGGTGCACCTTCCGGCGTCGGCAGGGCCTCGGCGACCAACTGCGCCCACGTGCTCAACCGGCCACCGCCTCCGGCGCCAGCCGCACCACCTCGCGCAGCTCCTCCACCGACAGCTGCGCCAGGCGCTCCTCACCCGTGGCGACCGCACCCTCGGCCAGGGCGCTCTTGCGTGCCATCATCTCCTCCACCCGTTCCTCGACCGTGCCCACGCACACCATCGTGCGCACCTGCACGTCACGGCGCTGCCCGATGCGAAAGGCCCGGTCCGTGGCCTGGTTCTCGACGGCCGGGTTCCACCAGCGGTCCACGTGCACCACGTGGTTGGCGGCAGTCAGGTTCAGCCCCGTCCCGGCCGCCTTGAGGGAGAGCACGAAGACCGCCGGACCTGCGGAGTTCTGGAACCGCTCGACCATCGCCTCCCGCTCCGACCTCGGGGTCCCGCCGTGCAACCACAGCACCGGGACCCCGAGCCGCGAACGCAGGTACGGCGCCAGGCGCTCCCCGAAACGCGCGTACTGGGTGAAGCACAGCGCCTTGTCCCCCCGGGCCACGACCTCGCCCAGCACCGCCTCCAGACGATCGACCTTGCCCGAACGCCCCGCCAGCGCCGAGCCGTCGCCCAGGAACTGGGCCGGATGGTTGCAGATCGCCTTGAGCCGCGCCATCGTCGTCAGCACCAGCCCCTTGCGTTCGTGCTCGTCCGCCTCGTCCAGGCGTCGCGCCATCTCGTCCACCACCGCCTTGTACAGCGACGCCTGCTCGGGGGTGAGCGTGCACCACGTCTGCACCAGGTGCTTGTCCGGCAGGTCGGAGATGATCGAACGGTCGGTCTTGAGCCGGCGCAACACGAACGGCCCGGTCAGACGGCGCACCAGATCGGTGCTCTCACCCTCGCCCTGCTCCGCCTCGGCCCGCTCGCCCAACGCACGCCGGAAATCGGACGCGCTGCCGAGCAGCCCCGGATTGGCGAAGTCCATCACCGACCACAGCTCACCCAGGTTGTTCTCCACCGGGGTCCCGGTCAGTGCGATACGGGTCTCGGCCGGCAGCGAGCGCACCGCTCGAGCCTGAGCCGTGTCGTGGTTCTTCAACGCCTGCGCCTCGTCGCACACCACCCGCTGCCAGGGCAGTGCCGACAGCTCCTCACCGTCGCGCGCCACCACCCCGTAGGTGGTCACCACCAGGTCGCAGGCGCCCACCAGCCGCGCCAACGCGTTGCCCGAGGGCCGGTCGGGGCCGTGCTGGACGTGCACCCGCAGCCCGGGAGCGAAGCGTTCGGCCTCCCGCCGCCAGTTGCCCACCAACGACACCGGGCACACCAGCAGCGTCGGACCGGTCGCGGCCCCTTCGGCGCGCTCCTCGGTCAGCACCGCCAACAGCTGCACCGTCTTGCCCAAGCCCATGTCGTCGGCCAGGACCGCACCCAACCCGAGCTCGCCCATGAACCGCAGCCAAGACGCGCCGCGGTCCTGGTACGGGCGCAGCTTGCCCTCGAAACCGCGCGGGGATCCCATCGGCTGCAGCTCGGCCCGCGCGCCCCCGTCCAACAGTCGGCCCAGCGGACCGTCGGCGACCACGTCGGCCACCGGGAGCGGGGGCTGCTCCACGCCCACGGCCATGTGCAACGCCTGCTCACGTCTCATGCGGACGCGCTGCCGCATCGCCGCCAGGGCGCTCTCGACCTGCTCCGGGTCCATCTCGCACCAGTGCCCGCGCACCCGCACCAAGGAGCGCTTGAGGCGCGCCAGCTCGGCGAGCTCGGCCAGCTCCGCCCCGTTCAGGGGCTCCCCACCGCTGTCGGCGCCCAGCAGCGCCTCGAAGGAGACCTCGACCAGATCGGTGGGGCCCACGCCGCCCCTGCGGCGCTCGCCCCGGCCGTCGGAGACCGTCATGCGCATCCCCAGCGCCTGGCGGCCCGCCCACTCGGGCAGCACCACCGCGAACCCCGTCCCGCTCAACCGGGGCGCGTACCGGGCGATGAAGGACTCGGCCCCCTCGGTGCGCAGGCTCAGGTGCGTGGGCGCGGCCTGTTCGGACACCTGCCGCAGCGCCGGGTAGTGCCGGGCCGCCGCACGCAGGTCCGCGGTGGCCGTGGTGCCCACGTCGCCGGGCAGCCAGGCCGCGCCCTCACCCGACCACACCTGTTCCAGCGGCAGGCG
>NZ_ANBF01000200.1 GCF_000341025.1 Nocardiopsis salina YIM 90010
TCCACCGACCACACCTGGGGGCCCTCGCCCTCGGGTTCGCGCAGCAGGAACAGCAGCTCGGCCCTGCCCGCGCCCCGCACCCGGGAGCGCCACCGCCGCAACGGACCGCGCAGCCGATCGGCGCTTGCCTGTTCCACGCGCGGATCCGGGCCGGTCAGCGCCCGCGACAGCACGGACTCGGGGGAGGAGGCCCCCTCGGGGGTGGGAAGTGCGGGTGCCGAGGCGCGCCGTCGGGCCACGGCGTCGGTGAGCAGCTCCACCGGCGCGAGCACACAGCGGCGGG